>JANOMD010000212.1:0-6456 GCA_031420135.1 Rhodoferax sp.
GTGAATTCACCTACTTTAAGCGTTTTGCTGATTTTTTCAGGTGGCAGGAGTTTGACCGTGCCGTCAATCTCTGGCGCATCGGCGTACGTTCTGCCGATTCCGCCTTTTTTGCCCATGCCAGGCGCTGAATCCACCAGCACTTGCATGGTCGCACCGATGCGTTTTTGCAGCTTGGCGGCTGATACGGTTTCTGCCACTTCCATGAAGCGCGCACGGCGCTCTTCGCGCAGCTCAAATGGGAGCATGCCGTCCAACTGATTTGCGGCTGCGCCGTCCACCGGGCTATAGGCAAAGCAACCTGCACGGTCGATTTTTGCCTCCCGCATGAAGTCGAGAAGATGCTCAAACTCAGCTTCCGTCTCGCCCGGAAAACCGGCAATGAAGGTGCTGCGCACCACGATTTCCGGGCAAATTTCGCGCCACTTCAGCAGCCGATCCAAGTTTTTCTCGCCGCTGGCGGGGCGCTTCATGCGTTTGAGCACATCGGGGTGGCTGTGTTGCAGCGGTACGTCCAGATACGGCAATACTTTGCCGGTGGCCATCAGTGGCAGCACGTCGTCCACGCTCGGGTACGGGTACACGTAATGCAGGCGTACCCACGCGCCATACGGCTCCGCAAGGTTGCCCAAGGCTTGCACCAGATCCAGCATGTGGTTTTGACGGGCTTGCCATCCCAGAAACCCATGCGGTACTTCACGTCCACACCGTAAGCCGACGTATCCTGGCTGATTATCAGCAGCTCTTTCACGCCGCCTTCAAACAGCGCACGCGCCTCATTGAGCACGTCGCCAATCGGCCGCGACACCAGATCGCCGCGCATGCTCGGGATGATGCAAAAGGTGCAGCGGTGGTTGCAGCCTTCGCTGATCTTCAAATAGGCGTAATGGCGCGGCGTGAGCTTGATGCCAGCCACGCCAAAGGTGTTGGGCACCAGATCAATAAATGGATCGTGCGGCTTGGGCAAATTCAAGTGCACCGCGTCCATCACCTCCTGCGTAGCGTGCGGGCCCGTGACAGCCAACACGCTCGGGTGCATTTGGCGCACCAGATTGCCGCCGTCGGTGCCAGATTTGGCGCCCAGGCAGCCGGTGACAATGACCCGACCGTTTTCAGCCAGCGCCTCGCCAATCGTGTCCAGGCTTTCCTTGACCGCGTCATCAATGAAGCCACAGGTGTTGACGATAACCAGGTCGGCGCCCTGAAAGGTTTTGGAGGTCTGATAGCCCTCGGCGCTCAGTTGCGTGAGGATCAGCTCGGAATCGGTCAGCGCTTTGGGGCAACCCAGGCTGACGAAGCCGACTTTGGGAATTTTGGAGGCTTGAATGGGGGATGGGGGCAGGACTTCGCTCATGCTCCTATTGTCCCAGCTTTCGTCCCAGCTTTCGTCCCGGCTTTCGAGGTCGCCAATTTTCACCTCATTGCCTCGTTGTCCTCATTTCTCCATTACCTCTTGACAACAAACGTTCCCAGCATTTGTTCGGTATTTTTTTTCATCTGCTCCTGCATCTGGGTGAAGAGGTTTTTGGACTGCTCCAGGTTCTTGCCCATCAGGCTTTGCATCGCCGGCGACTGCAGTCCCATGAATTGCGACCACATTTCAGGCGTCAGGTTCTTGGACTGCTCGCCCAGCTTGCTTTGCACTTCCGTCATGGATTGAATGGTTTTTTCAAGGTACCCGCCCATGAACCCCTGCATGGTGTTGCCATAAAACCGAATCACGTTGGCCAGCACCTCGGGCGTGAACATCGGCGATCCACCGGCTTCTTCTTCCAGAATGATCTGCAACAGGATGCTGCGGGTCAGATCGTCGCCGGTTTTTGCATCACGCACCACAAATGGCTCGCTGTCCATGACCAGATGCTTCACTTCAGACAAGGTGATATAGGCCGATGTGTCGGTGTCGTACAAACGGCGATTGGGGTATTTCTTGATGACACGCTTTGCGTTTTTGGCATCACTGGCTTTTTTATTCTGCATGGCAAACTCCTCTCTCAATGTCGCAGACACAGATTAATGCTGATTCATCATCGATGAATTCAATATTGCACTGCAACACATTCTAGAGATTGAGAAGCCTGTGCAAACATCAGGATTACCCTCAGGTGCACAAGCAAACATTACCAATCTTCAGCCGCCGGCCGGATTCGATGCGTCAAAACCCGGTGCAACATTAAGGACGCACGAAGTACGCCAAAAATGCAGACAAATTGAGAAGATTGGTAGGCGCGAATGGACTCGAACCATCGACCCCCACCATGTCAAGGTGGTGCTCTAACCAGCTGAGCTACGCGCCTGAAAAACCGATCCGGAAAAGCTCCAGAGAGGCGCAATTGTAGCAGCAATCCCGCCACCTTTTTGGTGGCCAGTGCATCCGCGATAATTTGAGTGCACAGAGGCTGCATCGCAATAATTCAACACAATTGGAGTACCCATCATGGACATCACAGGTAAAGTTTTCATCGTCACGGGCGGCGCATCGGGTTTGGGCGAAGGCACGGCGCGCATGCTGGCCAGCAAAGGCGGCAAGGTCGTGATTGCCGACATGCAGGCCGAAAGAGGCGAGGCGGTTGCCAAGGAGATTGGCGGCGCATTCGTGAAATGCGACGTGACCAGCGAAGCCGATGGCCAGGCCGTCGTGGCCAAAGCCGTCAGCCTGGGCAAACTGATGGGCCTGGTCAACTGCGCTGGCATTGCGTCCGCTGAAAAAACCGTTGGCAAAAACGGGCCACACAATTTTGACGCCTTCAAACGCACCGTCACCATCAACTTGATTGGCAGCTTCAACATGATTCGCCTGGCATCCGACGCCATGTGCAAGAACCAGCCCGAGGACACCGGCGAGCGCGGCGCGATGATTTCCACCGCTTCCGTTGCCGCCTATGACGGCCAGATTGGCCAGGCGGCTTACAGCGCCTCCAAGGGCGGCGTGGTCGGCATGACGTTGCCGATCGCCCGTGACCTGTCGCGCAACGGCATTCGCAACATGACGATTGCGCCGGGCATCTTCGGCACGCCGATGATGTCCAGCATGCCCAAGGACGTGCAGGACGCGCTGGCCGCTGCGGTGCCGTTCCCGTCGCGCCTGGGCACGCCGCTGGACTACGCCAAACTGGCCGTGCATATTTTTGAAAACGACATGCTCAATGGCGAAGTGATCCGCCTGGATGGCGCGATCCGGCTGGCGCCACGCTGACTGCGGCTACTGCAGGATTCCGTCACAAATTAACCTACGGGTTAATTTTTTATGGAATTTGGTTAAATTTTCCTGGAAAATCGATGAAATATGCCTCTAGCTCCAGTATTTATTAAATAGTTTGCTATATAAAACATAGTACTTGGCGCTGTGTCAATTCCCCAGTCTTTCATTCAGGAGCTTTTGTCCCGCGCTGACGTGGTGGACATCGTGGGGCGCTATGTGCAGCTTAAAAAGGGCGGCGCCAATTTCATGGGCCTGTGCCCGTTTCATGGTGAAAAGTCGCCGTCGTTCAGCGTGAGCCCGACCAAGCAGTTCTACCACTGCTTTGGCTGCGGAAAAAACGGCAACGCCATCAGCTTTCTGATGGACCACGCGGGCATGAACTTCGTCGAGGCCGTCAAAGACCTGGCGCAGCAATATGGCATGCAGGTGCCCGAAGAGGATGCCTCCCCGCAAGACCGGGCCCGCGCGCAAGAGCAACGGCAAAAGCAGTCCACCTTGAACGATGTACTGGAGAAGGCCGGTGAGGCCTACCGCAATCACCTCAAGGAGTCCCCGCGCGCGGTTGACTATTTCAAGGGCCGGGGCGTAAGCGGCGAGGTCGCCAAACAATACGGCCTGGGCTACGCGCCGATGGGCTGGCGCAGCCTGGCCGGCGTGTTCCCGCACTCCGACGACCCGCTCCTGGTCGAAAGCGGCCTGGTGATCCTGAACGCGGACGACGCAGAAGGCGAAAAGCGTTACGACCGGTTCCGTGACCGCGTCATGTTCCCGATCCGCAACGTCAAAGGCGAATGCATCGGGTTTGGCGGGAGGGTGTTGGGTGACGACAAGCCAAAGTACCTGAACTCGCCGGAGACGCCGGTTTTCAGCAAGGGCCGCGAACTTTACGGCCTGTTCGAAGCGCGCCAGGCACTGCGCGAGCATGGCTACGTGCTCGTCACCGAAGGCTATATGGACGTCGTGGCGCTGGCGCAGCTCGGGCTCCCCAATGCCGTGGCGACGCTGGGCACGGCCTGCACGCCCGAACACGTGCAAAAACTGTTTCGCTTCACGGATTCCGTCGTGTTCAGCTTTGATGGCGACAGCGCGGGTCGGCGCGCGGCACGCAAAGCGCTGGACGCTGCGCTGCCCTTTGCCAGCGACGTGCGCAACGTCAAATTTCTGTTTCTGCCGCCCGAGCACGATCCCGACAGCTTTATCCGGGAGCATGGCAAAGACGCCTTCTCGCGCTACGTCTCCGAGGCCGTTCCGCTCAGCCGTTTTTTGATCGACGCGGCCCGCGACGGCTGTGACCTCAACACCATCGAAGGGCGCTCGCTGTTGGCAAGCAATGCCAAGCCGTTGTGGATGCAGTTGCCCGATGGTGCGCTCAAACGCCAACTGCTCACCGAAATTGCCAACCTGGTGCAACTGGCTGGCCGCGAGCTGACCGACCTTTGGCTGCCAAAGCAGCCGGCTGCGGAATACGCCAAATCCGGGCGCTTCAAAAAAGGCGGCCATTCCCGATCAACTGGTGACGATTCAGGCCCTGGCTCGGCGTCTGCCTTTGTCTCTGCCTATCGGCCAGCTTTCAGCCCGCGCCTGGGTGCCCGCGCGTTGCCCGCCAGCCGTGCCGACCACGTGATGCGCCTGCTGCTTGGGAAAATGGCGGCGTGGGACCGGCTCTCCAACGAGGAGCACACCATGCTGTGCGAGCAACCGTCGCCGCACGGCGAACTGTTTGCGTGGCTGGAGTCGCAGTCGCATGAGCACGGCCCGCAACCTTGGGGCGCGTTGCGCGAAGGCCTGCGCGGGCATGAAAGCGAAGCGCTGGCACTCAAGCTCATGGGCGGCCCCGAACTCAACGCCGACCCCAACGATGCTGAAACCGGGCAGGAACTGCGCCAGTTGCTCAACCGCATGCTGGTCCAGCGGATCAACGCGCAGCAGATCGAGGCGATAGAAGCCTCCAAGGCCGACCCCAGCGCCCTGCTGCGCTGGCGCGAGCTGCAACTGCGCAAGCAGGCGCTTGAAACCAGCACCCGCCCGGGCTAAGGGTTGGGAATTGCGCTGGATGCACAGATTGAATCGACGTCGCTTTGCGGCATCTTTTCCAACGGTTGCAGGAAATTCCTCCGAAAGTTTCTTGCAGTGGCCTCGCCTGGGCCCTAAAATTTCCTTGAATATCCGCATTTTAGAGGTATAATCCAGGGTTGATTTGGCAAGAGCGACAGCAGCACCTCCGGACCCGGCCACACCTTGACACCGTTCACCACGCGTTCATCAGGCCAATTTCACCGCAAGGACTGCACACCAAATGTTCGCCCGTACACCTTGCTTTTGATGTTTTGCAGCCCCACTTGACATCTGTCCAGCAAAATTTTCTCTCCTTTTTTTCCATTGTTTTTGAAGACCTGAGGTTTCCAATTGCCTGCTCAAAACGCCAAGAAGATGGTCAATCCTGCGCCAAAACCCGCTCAAAAACCGGCTGTCGTTGCAGCTTCTGCGAAAGTGAAATCTGTGCCTGCTTCCAAAACACCTGTTTCGTTGGTGAAATCAACCGCCGCCAAAGCCCAGCCAGAACTGAAAAAACCTGTGCCCGCCACCGCCTTGGCTGACGCATCAACCAAAAAGAAACCCGGCCGGCCGGCCAAGGCAGTTGCTGAACTAACCGACCCCAAACCAGGGGCCAAACGCGGTCGCAAGCCCACGCCTGCCGATGCGGGTGCCGCTGCCAAAGTCAACGATGACGCCGACATGTCGGACATTGAAGCCGACCTGGTTGGCGAGCCTGTGGTCACCGAAGAAAAAGTCAAACCTCTGCGCATGAAGATCAGCAAGGCCAAAGAGCGCGCGCTGATGAAAGAGTTTGGCCTGGATGACACCATCCTGTCGGAAGAAGACATGGCCAAGCGCCGCCAGCGCCTGAAAGCCCTTATCAAACTGGGCAAAACGCGCGGTTATCTCACGCACGGCGAGATTTCAGACCATTTGCCCGACAAGCTGATCGATGCCGAGACGATGGAAGCCGTCATCACGACCCTGAACGACCTGGGTGTGGCCGTGTATGAGCAGACGCCCGATGCTGAATCGCTGATCCTCACCAACACCGCGCCTGCAGGCGCTACCGAAGAAGAAGCCGAAGAAGCCGCCGAAGCCGCCTTGAGCACGGTGGACAGCGAATTTGGCCGCACCACCGACCCGGTTCGCATGTACATGCGCGAGATGGGCACGGTCGAGCTGCTGACGCGCGAAGGCGAAATTGAAATCGCCAAGCG
>JANOMD010000213.1:0-9054 GCA_031420135.1 Rhodoferax sp.
GGGCTGGACGCTCAACGGCCAGAAGATTTGGACCACCAACGCGCACCACTGCCAGTACATGATTGCGCTGGTGCGCACTTCGGGTACGGCGGAAGATCGACAAAAGGGTTTGTCGAAAGCGCAAGTCGGTGTTTGGTGGTAAGACCTGATTGGGGCAAGCCACGGTGGTTTTGACGATTGCTATTTAATATATAGCACACTAGATATATAATACGAGAGCTATAGGTCTATTTGATCAATAATTTGACAAAAACCGGCCCCCAGGTTCGCTTTTGATGCGAAGTTAATATCGCCCGTGATATGAATTTTTTTTATCGACGTGGGTGCCTTGATTCAAAGCGCCAGCAACTCAACGCAATACACTGGGCTTCACTTTAATTACCGGAGTCTATTGATGCAAAGCTTTGATGTAGTCGAATGGGGCAAGCCACTGCAGTCGGTGTTGAAGGCAACACCACAACCTGTCGGTACCGAGGTGCTGGTGCGCATCAAGTACTGTGGTGTGTGCCACAGTGATGTTCACATCCGCGATGGTTATTTTGATCTGGGCGGTGGCAAGAAATTCCATATGGCGGACCGTGGCATGAAACTGCCAGTCACCTTGGGTCACGAGCCCTATGGCACGGTGATAGCAGCCGGCCCGGATGCGCAGGATGTGCCGTTGGGGCAAGACCGGCTGGTCTACCCGTGGACCGGATGCGGCGCCTGTGTCCGTTGTCTGGAAGGCATGGACAACCACTGCATGGCGCCGCGCTACCTGGGCGTGCAACGCCCCGGCGCGTTTGCCGATCACCTGATCGTGCCACACCCGCGCTATCTGATTGATGCCTCGGGCGTTGATCCGGCATGGGCGGCCACACTGGCCTGTTCAGGCCTCACCACGTATTCAGCGGTTGCCAAATTGCTGCCGATTCCGCGTGATGAATGGGTGCTGGTGCTTGGGGCGGGTGGTTTGGGCCTGTCGGCCGTTGCCATGTTGCGTGCCGTTGGGCATGAACGGATTCTGGTGGCCGATCTGGATCCGAATAAATTTGCGGCGGCGATGCAAGTCGGTGCCACTGCCACGATCAATGCTGGCGCGCCAGACGCCCTGGAACAGCTCAAGCGGGTCACTGGCGGAATGATTTATGGGGCGGTGGACCTGGTGGGTGCGGCGGCAACGTTTCAATTGGCTTATGCCGCACTGCGCAAAGGCGGCCGCTATGTGGCGGTCGGGCTGTATGGTGCCGAAGTGAATATTTCAATCGTCCCGACGATCCAGCGCGCGATCCTGATCCAGGGTTCGTATGTCGGCAGCCTGCAGGAATTGCGCGAGGTCGTTGCCTTGGCGAAGGCCGGAAAGATCAAACAGTTGCCGGTTGAAAAACGGGCCGCAGAAAGAATTTCGGAAACCCTGGATCAATTGAAAGCGGGCAGTTTGATTGGCCGGGTGGTGGCGCAGATGGCGTAGAAGGAGCCGCAAAACCTGGTTTTTCCCGTTCGTCTGCAGCACCGTCGCAGCGGGCGGGTGGAGCTGATCAGGGCGCCAGTCTTTCCCTGATCCAGCTCCCGGATTCACCAGGCGTGTAGCGCAGGCGGTCGTGCAGGCGGCTCATGCGGCCCTGCCAGAATTGCCAGTGGTCGGGCTTGAGCCGGTACCCTCCCCAGTGCGGTGGGCGCGGCGGCTGCAACAGGAACTTGGCAGCAAATTTGGCCGCGTTGGCCACCAGCACGCCACGCCCGGCGATCACTTCGCTTTGGGGCGAGGCCCATGCGCCAATTCGCGATTCCAGCGGGCGGCTTTGGAAGTACGCATCGCTTTCTTCGGCGCTCACTTTTTCGACCAGTCCCTCAATGCGCACCACCCGTTCGAGCTCAACCCAGTGAAACTGAAGCGCGGCGTAGGGGTTGCCGGCTAATTCATGCCCTTTGCGGCTGTCGTAGTTGGTGTACCAGTCGATGCCGCGCTGGTCATACCCCTTGATCAGGACGACCCGGGTTGAAGGCCGCAGGTCGCTGCCAACCGTGGCCAGCGTCATGGCGTTGGGCTCGGGCAGATCCGCCTTGATTGCGTCGTTCAACCATTTTTCAAACTGCAGCAACGGGTCGCTGGGCGAGGCGGTTTCATCAAGTTCTGTGTGGTTGTAGTTTTTCCGCAAGTCGGCCAAAAGTGTCATACGCAAAGTATAGACAGGCTGCTAGAGGGGGGCAGGCTGGCCCTAAGTGTTCTATCTTGCGACAATTTGGTTCGACCTAGGACTTACCCGCATGCTTTCCTGTCCTCAATGTCCTAGGCTACCTGTCGGAACATGTCAACCTGGGCCATTTCGCCCGAAACCACTGGAGACAAGCACAATGAGCGTCAATTTTCAAGTCAATGGCAAGGCGGTTTCCGCCAAATCCGAACCCGATACCCCGCTGCTGTGGGTGATCCGCGATGAGCTGGGCATGATCGGCACCAAGTTCGGCTGCGGTATGGCGCTGTGTGGTGCCTGCACGGTGCACGTCAACGGGCAGGCCGTGCGCTCTTGCCAGACGCCGCTGTCCAGCGTGGCAGGCAAAAAAGTGTCGACCATTGAGAGCCTCTCCAAAAACAACACCCATCCATTGCAGGTGGCGTGGATCAAACATGACGTGCCGCAATGCGGCTACTGCCAGTCGGGCCAATTGATGAGCGCCGCGGCACTTCTTGCCGGCAACAAAAACCCGAGTGATGCCGACATCGATACCGCCATGAGCGGCAACATTTGCCGCTGCGGAACCTACCCGCGCATTCGGGCAGCGATTAAAGATGCAGCATCCAGCATGCGCAAAGCTTAAGGAGCATGACCATGAAAAACCAATCTAACTCCGGTGTTGCATCGGCTGCACCAACCTCTCGTCGTGGTTTTCTCAAAACCACTTCCCTGGCCACCACTGGCCTGGTGTTTGGCTTTGCCTTGCCCGGAACTGTGGGCGAAGCGCTGGCTGCTGGCACCCTTTACACCCCGAATGCCTGGGTGCACATTGCCGATGACAACACCATCACCCTGATTTCGGCACGCTCCGAGATGGGGCAGGGCGTCTACACCTCCATGCCCATGCTGATTGCGGAGGAGCTGAACGTCAATTTGGATCGCATCAAGGTCGCCATCGCGCCGCCCAATGCGGTGTATGTCAACGCCTTGCTGGGTGCGCAAATTACCGGGGGGTCAACCTCCGTGCGCGACGGCTGGGAGAGCTTGCGCCTGGGCGGTGCCCAGGTGCGCGAAATGCTTATCAGCGCCGCTGCCCAGAAGTGGGGTGTTGAGCACAGCAGCCTCAAGGCAGTCAACGGCATGGTGCTCGGTGCCAACGGCAAAAAAGCCAGTTATGGTCAACTGGCCGAAGCCGCTTCCAAGCTGCCCGTGCCTGCAAAAGTGACTTTGAAAGATCCGAAAGACTTCACGATTGTGGGTAAATCCACCCGGCGTCTGGATACTCCGGACAAAGTCAACGGCAAGGCCGAGTTCGGCATCGACGTCAAGTTGCCGGGCATGGTGTACGCCAGCCTTGAGCAGTGCCCGGTGATCGGCGGCAAGGTCAAGAGCTTTGATGCCGCTGCGGCCAAGGGCATGCCCGGGGTCATCAGCGTGGTTCAGATCAGCGACGGCGTGGCGGTGGTCGCAAGCACCTACTGGCAGGCGCAAAAAGCCCGCAAGGCATTGGTCGTGCAATGGGACGAGGGCGCAGGTGCTGCGGTGGACCACAACACGGTGCTGGCTGGCACGCGCGCAGCGCTGGCCAGTGGCAAGGTGCTGCCAATCGGCAAGCCGGTCGGCAACATGGCCGAGGCCATGAAGGGTGCGGCCAAGATCGTCAAGGCCGAGTACATCACGTCCATGCAGGCCCACGCGTGCATGGAACCCATGAATTTCACCGCCAACTTCACCGGTGGCAAATGCCTGTTGATCGGGGGGACCCAGTTTCAGCAGGGTGCGCAGGGTGCGGTCGCGGCTGCCTTGGGCATCAAGCCCGAAGACATCAGCTTGAAAACAACGTTTCTGGGGGGTGGCTTTGGCCGACGCATTGAGCTTGATTTCATTGTGCAAGCGGCGGAAATTTCCAGAGCCGTGGGCAAGCCAGTCAAGTTGGTGTGGTCGCGTGAAGATGACACCACCCATGACTTCTACCGCCCCATGGGTGTCAACCAGTTGCACGCCGGGCTGGATGCACAGGGCATGCCGGTGGCAATGCACTTCAGGGTGGGCTCGCAGTCAGTCACGCAGCGTGCCTTTGGCTTGCCCAAAGACACGTTTGATGCCTTTATGGCCGAAGCGGCGGAGACTGCTTATGAAATTCCCAACTCCCAGCATGATCTGGTGATTCATGATGCCGGCATGCGCGTCGGTTACTGGCGTGCGGTGAGCCACAACATGAATGCTTTCGCCAATGAGAGCTTTATGGATGAGTTGGCCGCCGCTGCTGGCAAAGACCCCTACCAGTACCGCATGGCCTTGTTGAAGAACAAGCCACGTCACGCCAATGTTCTCAAACTCGCGGCCGAGAAAGCCGGTTGGGGCAAGCCCTTGCCAGCGGGTCGCGCGCTTGGCATCGCTGTGATGGACGGGTATGACTCCTACATGGCGAACGTGGCCGAAATCAGCCTGGAAAATGGTGCGATCAAAGTCCATCGCGTCACGGTGGCGGCAGACATGGGGCGCATGGTCAACCCGGATACGGTGGAGGCGCAAATCCAGTCCAGCGTGGTGTACGGCATGGGCTCTTCCATCATGCAGGAAATTACCCTGGAGAAAGGTCGTGTTCAGCAGACCAATTTCCACAACTTTCTGCTGCCCCGCATGAATGAGTCACCCGCCATCGACATTGTTCTGGTCAAGAGCACCGAGAAGCCTGGTGGCATTGGCGAGCCCGCAACCGCCTTGGTGGGGCCCGCGATTGCCAATGCGTTGGCAACGTTGACGGGCAAGCGTGTGCGCAAACTGCCGATGACGGCGGATGCGATCAAGTCTGCCTGATTCGATTCGGCTGCGTTGACAGGTAACTTACCGACAGCGCTCGTTCTTGCCTCCGGGCGAGGCGAGCGCTTTTTAACGTCTGGCGGTACCACCCATAAGCTCAAAGCGTTGCTGGGCCACAAAACGGTTCTGGAACACACGCTGGACGCTGTGCGTGCCAGTGGATTGCCTTGGCATCTCGAAGACGCGGGCCATCCCGGCATGGGTGATTCCATAGCGGCGGCGGTGCGGGCAACATCACAGGCCAACGGCTGGCTGATTGTGTTGGGCGACTTGCCGCTGATTCAGGCCGATACGCTGCGGTCGCTGGCTGTAGCCCTGGCCAACCACGATGTCGTGGTTCCCACTTACAAAGGCCAACGGGGGCACCCGGTGGGCTTTTCGGCGCGGTGTCGCGAGTCGCTGGCGAATCTAAAGGGAGATCAAGGTGCGGCGGCGGTCGTTCGAAGCTTCGGTGCCACGACACTTGAAATGGATGACGTGGGCGTCATTCTCGACATTGATACCGTTGCCGATCTGGAGCGGGCGCAGTTGCATCTGAACCTCAGGGTTTGACGCTGGCCGATTCGAGCGCATGGTGCGCCAGCAACTGCTGCAAGGCCTGATCATGGATGCCATGTGTCCGAAGGCCCTCCAGCGTTTGCTGCGCATACGCAAGCGTGGTTCCGTAGCGGCCGCTGGCCTGTTCGAAAATTTGCCCGTATTGCGCTGGTGCCAGCTCACCGGTGTAGTTGGGGCTATGGCGAGACAACGTGAATGCCAGCGCCCTGACCGGGCCACTGGCAGTTGAACAATGCAGCCATTTCGGGTCGTAGACACCCGTCACCATTTCACGCAACCAGAGCTTTTGCAACACGGCTGGCACGTCGGGCTCAGGAATTCGCAACACCATGCCATGGCAACTCCCGCCTGACAACAGCGCAAACACCAGGCCTGGGCAAGCTGGCGTGCCCCGGTTCACCCGGCTCCACATTTTGAGCGCCCGATGCCAGCCATGCACTTTGGCAGGGCGATGCTCCGCGACGTCGAAGTCGGGGCGCCAAATCAATGAAGCATAGGCAAAAACCCACAGGTCAGAGGTGCCGCCCCACTCTTGATGCGCCCGCGCCAGCATGGGTGCAGGGTCACGTAAGTGCAATGGAAAATCGGACATTTGTCGGCCTTTTTTGCTGGGGGATTGAATTGCTTGCCTTGCCCTCTCGGATTTTCGCTGAATCGGACCGGTGCCAACCAGGTCCAACCGGTGTTGAAAGCCCGCCGTGTGGATTGGATATTGGTAACCGGGTTGTAATTTGCAAGGTGCCAAACTGGAAGTTAGGGAGTACCATTGAACTCGTAATTTAGTTACCAAAGCCTATGACACTTCACGCTGTAATTAATGCCATCACCGAGCAGATTCGCGTTAAAAGTCGACTGACGCGAAACGCCTATCTGGCCCAACTGGACGCTGCGGCGGCACGTAAGCCCGGTGCCGAGCGCATGGGCTGCGCCAACGTGGCGCATGCGGTTGCGGCAATGCCTGCCAATGACAAGCTCAGAATCGTGGCGCATCGCTCACCCAACATCGGAATTGTCAACGCCTACAACGACATGCTGTCAGCGCATGCGCCATTGCAGCACTATCCTGATGTCATCAAGGCCGAGGCGCGAAAACATGGCGCAACCGCGCAGGTCGCAGGGGGCGTACCGGCCATGTGCGATGGCGTAACCCAAGGTACGCCCGGCATGGAGCTCAGCCTGTTCAGCCGCGATGTGATTGCGATGGCAACCGCCGTTTCACTCAGCCATGACATGTACGACGGCGTCCTGATGCTGGGGGTTTGCGACAAGATCGTGCCGGGGTTGCTGATTGGTGCGTTGCACTTTGGGCATTTGCCGACTGTTTTTGTTCCCGCTGGACCGATGACTTCAGGGCTTTCAAACAATGAAAAAGCCAAAGTCCGTGAGCTGGCCGCGCAGGGTCTGGTGGGCCGCACCGAGCTGCTGCGCGCTGAGTCCAGCGCCTACCATTCGGTGGGAACCTGCACGTTTTATGGCACAGCCAACAGCAACCAGATGCTGCTTGAGGCCATGGGCCTGCATGTGCCAGGCACTGCGTTTGTGAACCCCGGGCAGGCGCTGCGTGAGGAGTTGACGCGTGAAGCGGTCCGCACGGTCCTGCAGATCACCAGGCACCAGCGCTTCACTCCGATTGGCGTGCTGGTTGACGAACGGAGCATCGTCAATGCGATGGTCGCGTTGCTGGCTACGGGCGGGTCTACCAACCACTTGATTCACTGGGTGGCGGTGGCGCGCTCGGCGGGGATTGTGATTGATTGGGACGACTTCGCTGGGCTCTCCCAAGTGGTGCCGACGCTGACACACGTTTACCCCAACGGAAGCGCCGATGTGAACCAGTTTCAGGCGGCCGGCGGCCCGGGTTTTGTCATTCGCGAGTTGCTGGATGCGGGTTTCATGCATGCCGACGTGCTTACTGTGCGGGCAGGCGGTGTGCGCGAGTACACCGGCATTCCACACGCCACCAGCGAGGGTCTGGCGTGGACCGACGCGGGCGCATCAAAGGATGAGTCGATCGCCCGGCCCGCTTCCCGGCCATTCAGCGCCACTGGCGGCTTGATGCTCCTGAAGGGCAATCTTGGGCGAAGCGTGATCAAGGTGTCCGCCGTACCTGATGACCGCCATTTGATTGAAGCGCCAGCCCGGGTATTTGACTCGCAGGACGGGTTGCATGCTGCATTCAACGCCGGTGAACTTGATTGCGATGTGGTCTGTGTTGTGCGCTGGCAGGGGCCTCAGGCCAACGGCATGCCCGAGTTGCACAAACTCACCCCGCCATTGGCGGTTTTGCAGGGCAAAGGTTACCGTGTCGCACTCGTCACCGATGGCCGCATGAGCGGAGCCTCAGGCAAAGTGCCTGCCGCCATTCACGTCTCGCCCGAGGCCAAGGCCGGTGGTCCGCTGGCCAGGGTGATGGATGGCGACGTGATCAGGCTGGATGCGAATGCCGGCACACTGGAGGTTTTGTTGGCTGCTGAAGTCTGGAACGCCCGTGCTGTGGCCAGCATGCCCGCGGATTTGCTGTCGGCCAATGGCACAGGCATGGGTCGCGAGCTGTTTAGTGGCATGCGTCGGCGCGCACTGACCGCCGAGGAAGGTGCGGGTACCTGGCTTTGATCCCAATCGATGGCAAGCTGACATCGCGCCGGGTGATGCAGGATGCACCGGTCATTCCCGTGATCGTGCTGCATGACATTGCCCATGCCGTTCCATTGGCGCAGGCTTTGCTGGCTGGCGGAATTCGCATGCTTGAGGTCACCTTGCGCACGCCACAGGCGCTCGCCTGCATGGAGGCCATTGCGCGGTCTGTGCCCGAGGCCGTGGTTGGCGCCGGTACGGTTCGCAGCGCCGCTGACGCCCAGGCCGCTGCCATGGCGGGCGCGCAGTTTGTGGTCAGCCCCGGCTACACCCGCGCGCTTGGCAGGGCCTGTCGTGAGTTGGGCTTGCCTTTGCTGCCAGGGGTGGCGACGGGCAGCGAAATCATGATGGCGCAGGAAGACGGATTGACTGAACTCAAGTTCTTCCCGGCCATGCAAGCGGGCGGTACGGCCATGCTCAAGGCCTGGAGTGGGCCTTTCGGCGAGGTGTCGTTTTGCCCCACCGGCGGTGTCACCTTGCAGAATGCCCCCGAGCTGCTGGCCTTGCCGAACGTGCTGTGTGTCGGTGGATCTTGGTTGGTGCCGGTTGATGCGCTGGCTCAGGGTGATTGGGGCCGTATTACACAACAGGCGCGCGATGCGGTGATGCTGGCCAAGGAGGTGTGATTCAGGGTTAGGTCAGTTGGCGCGTCGCTGCGAATGAGGCGCAGGATGCCGATGCCCCCATGAACAACCTGCGCGCCGTGGTGCGCTGGTCGATGGGGCTGAAGCTGGCGGGTGAAATGCCTTCCCTGCCCAGCCAAAACTCCAGCCTGCGCGCGACCCTGATACAAAACCGCGACTACATGGACGGCTTGGTGGACTTGAGTGATCGCCTGGGCGGCTGGATTGAAGCGGCCCAAAAAACCGGCGCCTTAAATCCA
>JANOMD010000214.1:0-7859 GCA_031420135.1 Rhodoferax sp.
CCCACCTTGTGCGTGATCACCCGCGTCTTGCCCGAGCCCGCGCCCGCCAGCACCAGGCAGGGGCCATGCAGGTAGTTCACGGCTTCTTGCTGGGCGAGATTGAGGCTGAGGCTGGGAGAAGATGGGGCCGACATGCTTGAAAAGATTGAAGAAAATTGAATTTAATGCATATTTGACGTTATGACGTTAAATATGCATAATTCAGCCAATGACTGATTCTATATCCAGTAGTTTTCACACGAGTTTTACGGACTTCGATATCCTGAAGCCCTACAACCCGTGGTGGGCCGATGCTGCCACGGCGTTCGAGCGCGTCCCTGATTTTCGCCGGGATGTATTTGACGTTCTGTACGCCGACGTGAAATCGTTGCCGCAGATGGTATCTGTCACCGGGCCGCGCCGCGTGGGTAAGAGCACGCTGCTGTTGCAATGCATCAAGCAGCTCATTGCTGATGCGCCCGATGGGCCAGCGCAGGCGCAGCGAATCGTCTATTTTTCGATGCAAGACCCCGGGCTGGAATTGCCTGGTTTCAATCAGGACAAGTTTTTCAACGACTTGGTGGCTGCGGCGGTCGACGCCTCAAAGCAGGGCGTGACGTATTTGTTTCTCGATGAAATCCAGCGGTTCCCGCGCTGGGAGCTTTACCTCAAAAAATACTATGACTTGAAGACGCCTGTGCGCATCATCGTTTCAGGCTCGGCCAGCACGCCGATTTTCAAGAAATCGCGGGAGAGCTTGCTGGGAAGGATCAAGGATTTCCATGTGCTGCCGTTTAGTTTTCGGGAGTGGTACGCAATAAATTGGAAAGACTTGTTCCTCCCAGGTTTGGGCGGCAAAAACACCGATCTGCTCACGAATGCCAACGATGCTCTTGAGAAGTACAAGACGGTGGGCGCCACCCTCCAGGGATACGCGCCCTCACGACTAGCGGTGGAGCTGAATTTGATACGTTACGAGAGCCGAGAGCACCGGGTTGTTGGCTTCCTCTTCGAAGGCGGCTTTCCCGAAGTCTGGGCGCTTCCCACCCTCCTGCAAAAACAGGACTATCTCTACCAAAACCAGGTCGAGCGCGTCATCTTCGAAGACCTGCTGATTGCCGCCGAGTTTCGCAAGCCCGAGATGCTGCGCCGCTTCTACCTGGGCTTGCTGAAAGACCCTGGACGTGAAGTCAATATCGCCACACTGGCCAAGCTGATCGAGTTGGATCGACGCACGATAGAAACCTATTTCCCGCTGCTGGAGGCGACCGATCTGATCTGGCGCCTGCACAAACACACCAGCACCAAGGCCTCACCCAAGGCGGGAAACTTCAAAACTTACCTGGTTGATCTGGCGGTGCGAAATGCCGTCATGAAATTAAGCCAGGCGCAGATGGTGGCTGACCCGACACTGATGGGTGCTTATGCCGAAAATGTCGTTGCCAACCATTTGCGCCGATGGCCAGGGTTGGTCGAGTTGGGCTACTGGCGGCGCAACCATGAAGAACTCGATTTCATTGTCGATTTGGGCCACAGCATGATTGGCATCGAGGTCAAATACCGCAACCAAGTGCAGGACAAAGACGTGCTCAAAGCGGTTGATCTCGCGAAGCAGTTGAATTGCGCAGCCTGCATTGTGGTCAGCAAAACCGCCCTTGAAGAAGCCGACATGGCCCGTCTCGTGGCCAGGTCGTCGATCCCCCTTGCGGTGGTGCCGCTGGCTGCGTTCTTGATGCTGTTTTGATGCCTGCGTGAAAGTCAAGAGAGAATCCCACTGTGCTGCAAATTCTCCTCGTCACCTTTCCCTTCTTCGCCCTGGTACTGGCCGGCTTCGTGGCCGGGCAGCGCGGCTGGCTGCCGCTGCAGGCGATTCCAGGCCTGAACGGCTTTGTGCTGTACTTCGCCCTGCCGTGTCTGTTGTACCGCTTTGGCGCGTCAATGCCGGTTGCGGAACTGCTGGATGCCAGTGTGTTTTTTACCTACCTCGTGTGCGCATTGGTGATGGTGGCGTTTACCATTGTCATCAGCTTCAATGCGCGCATCCGCTGGAACGACGCATCATTTGGCGCGCTGGTTGCCGCCTTTCCCAATACCGGCTTCATGGGCGTGCCGCTCCTGGTAGCGCTGTTGGGGCCAAAGGCTGCCGGGCCGGCGATCGTGTCCATATTGGCGGATTTGTTGATCACCACCTCGCTGTGCATAGCGCTGTCGCGCCTGGATGGCGCTGACGAGCACGGTGCCGCCAAGGCGGCAAAAAACGCCCTCAAGGGCGTGGCGATGAACCCCATGCCGTGGGCGATTCTGGCCGGCGCGCTGACCTCGGCGGTCAATCTGGTTTTGCCCAAGCCGGTCGAGCAGACACTGGGCATGCTGGCCGATGCGGCCTCGCCAGTGGCGCTGTTCACCATCGGCGCGGTGCTGGCGCGCTCGCAAATCCTGACCGCCAAGGGCCACGCAGAACCGCTGCGGCTGGGCGACTACCTGCCCATCGCGTTGCTCAAGCTGATCCTGCACCCGCTGCTGGTGCTGCTGGTGGGCGCGACGGCGATCCACCTGGGTGTGCCTTTGAGCAAATTCGCCCTGACCATCATCGTGCTGGTCGCCGCCCTGCCCAGCGCCAGCAATGTCGCCATGCTCGCCGAACGCTACGATGCCGATAGCGCTCGGGTGGCTCGCATCATCCTGGTCACAACAGCAGCGTCGTTTTTGACGTTTTCAGGGGCGATGGCGCTGTTGACTTGATAAATATTAACTCTTAAGTTAATAAATAGACAACAAACCTGAAAATCACTCAAAGTACGAACAAAACAGGCTGTTAGCTCTCGAATAGTATACTTAATTAGCTATTAATACTATAGCATAATCGCGCTGAAACGCCCTTTTGGTATTGGTTTTCATGCGCCGTACGGCCTGGGCTCATGTGTGTCGCTGGCCAACAGTGCAATCAAGTGAGGGTGCACAAACAGTTTCTCGCGGCCAAAATCCAACTCCCGCAGGATTTTCAGTGAAGTCAATTCCTTGAGATAGCGGGAAGCCGCCTGACGCCGAACCTGCATAAGGGCTGCCACATCGTTGATGCGGCAGTACGGGCGCTGGAAGATCAATTGCACCAGTTCATAGCTGTACAAGCCCGGGTTTTTGCCCCGCAGGTAGTCGGTGGCGAGCTTGATTTGCTGCTCAAGCGCCTTGATTTTTTGATGTGTCCAGCGCGAGGTTTCGCGCACGCCCTCCAGCATGTACAGCAGCCAACGCTCCCAGGCATGTTCCTGCGTGACCGCCAGCAGCGCGGCGTAATATTCCGGTCGGTGAGCCAGGATGTAGCGCGACAAAAACAGCACTGGGTGGGCGAGCAAGCCCCGCTCCACCAAAAACAGCAAGTTCAAGATGCGCCCAGTACGGCCATTGCCGTCGGTGAAGGGGTGAATCGCCTCAAACTGGTAATGCAAAGCGGCCATGCGCACCAGCGGGTCCAGCTCCCCCGCGTGCTGGGTATCGTCTTTTGGCGCATGGCAAAAGCGTTCCCAATTCGCCAGCTTTTCGCGCAAGTTGCCTTCACCTTCAGGCGGGGTGTAGATGGTTTGGCCTGTGCGGTCATTGACCAAGGCGGTGCCGGGCACTTTGCGCACCGACATGTCAACCCCCTTGGTGCGGCTGCACACGGCCTCTGCCATTGTGGTGGTTAGTGGGCGGGTTTTGAGCATTTCCAGCCCTTCAAACAAGGCCACCCGGTAACGCAGCGCCTCTTTGGTGGCGCTGTCGGCCTTGTCTTCGTGGTGGTCGGCAAACTGAAACAGGCGGTCTGTGGTGGTGATGATGTTTTCCACCTCCGAGCTTGCCTTGGCTTCCAGCAGCACCAGTGAACTGAGCAACACGTCAGGGTTGGGCAGCCGGGCAACGGCCTCGTTCAGGGCTGCCAGCGCCACGCGGGCCTCTACACAGGCTTTCATGACCGGCATGGTTTCCAGAATGATGTTCTGGGGCGGCAGTGGTGGCAGGTCGTAAGGGCTTTTGGGATTGAATGGGTCGGGCATACGGCTATATGTTTCAAATTTATTGAAAATCGAACGCTTTTCCACTTTATGTTCTCGCGGAGAACATGTCAACCGGAAACGTTTTAAAAATCGAAAAATAAGAACATGTTCAACAAACATGTACGCACAGAGAACATATTCTTAAAACGTGTTCTATTTTCAGAGTTTATCGAACATTGATTTGTCCCGTAACGGCGGCGGTGATGAGGGCAGCTCGGTATTTGGCAGCTGTCTGCGAATAGCCTCAAATTGCCAGCGGGTCCACATCCACCGCCCAGCGGATCAGCCCCTTGCCCACAGGCAGAGCGCGGGTTGCATGCAGCACAGCTTGCCAGGCGGTGAGGAAGCGTTGCAGGTGGGCGCGGCTGGGGCTTTCGATCAGCATCTGTGCGCGTTCGACATTGGCGACGCGCTGGATGCTCATCGGCACGCAAGGGTAGATCGTCACAAACGGCGCTTCCGGTAGCGCGTTGGCAGCCATGCCGGCCGCTGTCAAGAAATCTTGGGCAATCGCCTGCTCGCGCGCCTCGGCCCGAACCAGCGCCTGAAAGCTGAAAGGCGGCATCATGGCCTGCCGACGTTCGGCCAACTGCGCCTCTGCAAAGGCCGGGTAGTCGTGGCGCTTGAGGGCCTCAAACAACGGATGCTTGGGGTGAAAGGTCTGCAGCCACATTTCACTTTGGCCGCTGACCGTGGCGTCGCGCCCGGCCCGCCCGGCGGCCTGCATCAGCAGGCTGAACAGGCGCTCGGGCGCGCGAAAGTCGCTTGAAAAAAGCGCGCCGTCGGGGTTGATGGCTGCCACCAGCGTGATGCGTCGAAAATCGTGGCCTTTGGCGATCATCTGGGTGCCCACCAGCACATCGACCTCGCCGGCGTGGACCCGCGCTAGCTGCTTCTCCAGGTCACCCTTCTGGCGGGTGCTGTCGGCGTCAATCCGCACAATGCGCAGCGGTTCGCCCTCGGGGTACAGCACCGACACCGAATTGGGCCGACGCACGCTTGTCAACAGCTCGGCCAGGTGTTCTTCCAGCCGTTCGGTGCCGCGACCGACCGGCTGAATGTCAACATTGCCGCACTCCGGGCAAGCTCGCGGCACGTGCTCGGCGTAGCCACAGTGGTGGCAGCGCAGGCTGCGGTCAATTTTGTGAAACACGCGATAGGCGCTGCAATGCGGGCATTCGCTTTTCCAGTCGCAGGCGGTGCAACTCAACACCGGGGCATAGCCACGCCGGTTCAAAAACACCATGCTTTGCTCGCCGCGCGCCACCCGCGCCTCAATCGCCGCCAACAGCGGCGGGGAAATGACCGCCTTTTTGGGCTGGTGGTTCATGTCCACGCGCCGCACGGTGGGCAGTTGGCCGGTTATGTCTCTGCCTTCGCCGATGCGGCTTGGCATGTGCAGGCGCAGGTACCGGCCACCTTCGGCTGCCGGGCGGCTATGGTGCCAGCTTTCAAGCGAAGGCGTGGCCGAGCCCAGCATGACTTTGGCGCCTTCCAGGCGACCGCGGTAAATCGCCAGATCCCGTGCCGAGTAACGCGCGCCCTCCTGCTGCTTGTAACTGGGGTCGTGCTCTTCGTCGACCACGATCAGCTTCAGGTTGGGCAGTGACGCGAACACTGCCATGCGTGTGCCCAGCACAATGCGTGCGTTGCCCCGGTGGGCAGCCAGCCAGCTTTTGAAGCGCTGCGGGTTGGTCATGCCGCTGTGCATCGAAACCACGGCATCGTCACTGTCAATTGCGCCGAACTGGTCGTGAAAGCGCGCCTTGAAGCGCTGCTCCAGTTGTGGCGTGAGGTTGATTTCAGGCACCATCACGATCGCCTGCGCACTCGGATCGCGAATGAACAGTTGCTGCACACAATGCAGGTAGACCTCGGTCTTGCCGCTGCCGGTGGCGCCAAACAGCAGGAACGGCCCCGCGTGCTGGTCGAACTGCGCGATGACGGTTGTCTGTTCGGGTGTCAATGCAACGCCTGATTTTGACGGTGGTTCCGGCACGTTGGGTCGGTTCGGCACGGGCTGGCGTTTCAGTCGGCGCACCAATTGCACAGTGCTCATGTCGCGCAACTGCGGCGGCAAGGCGGCCAAGGCCACCTCCCCTCCTGAACGCTGGTAATAGGTGGCTGCAAAAGTTACCAACTGCTGCCAATGGGTCGACAGCGGCTCGATCCCGTCCAGCACGCCGGAAATGGGGCGTAATTTACCGGCGTCCAGGGCCGGTTTTGCACCGGCTGCGTCCGCCAAAACCACACCGAGGGTTTCACGTTTTCCAAGTGGCACGCGTACCAGTGTGCCGGGGGCAAGTGCCTGCTCACTCAAATAGGTCAATGACCCACCGATCTGGCTGTGAGCCGGTGTTTGGACCAGGACGTTGATGCGGTGCGTCATGGCACCCATGAAACCAGTGCAGTTACTGCAACAAGCTCAAGTGATAGTGCGAAACAGCGCCTAAGTCCTTGATTTGAAAACACTTTACCTGCCGTTCATGGTTTTTGTGGATAACTTTGTTGATATCTCTACGTTGCCGCCTCCAAAGCCTCGCCAATCAAGGCTTTCGCTGCAATGCCTCAAATTCAAGCAGTGTTTTAACTTGTTATATATCAACCACTTACAGTCGCTATGGGTTTGCTAGCAGGATTTTGAGCGGCAGCGAGATTTTTCTTCCCGCACCAGGTTTTTTGTGCATAAGTCAGTAGCCTGTGACTTGCTTCACGCTCAAAAAGTGTTAGGAAAAGCTCATTCAGCAGGTTTTTGAACGCGGTTCATGTCGAAACTGCATCCCGTTTTCGCAGCTCTTTTGACTGGCTGTGAACGGCGCGCACCAGTGCCGCCACGTTTTCCGGGGGGGTGTACTGACTTATGCCGTGCCCCAAATTAAAAATGTGAGTGGGACCGGTTGCGTCGGGCTGTCCTGGTGGCGCACGCAACGGGGTGCCAAAGCTCGTCAGCACCTTGGCAACCTCGCGCTCAACCTGCTCAGGCTTCGCAAACAGCACATTGGGGTCGATATTGCCCTGCAGGGCTTTGGCCAGCCTGCCAGCCGTGTTCTCGCCCACCAGGGCGCGGGCGCGTGCGAGGTTCACGGTCCAATCCAGCCCCAGCACGTCACAGTCAAGCTGCCCCATGTCAGACAGCCAAAGCCCGCCGCCTTTGGTGAACACGATACGCGGAATGCGCACGCCGTCATGCGTCTTTTTCACCTGCGCCAGCACGCGGGCGGTGTAGGCCAGGCTGAATTCCTGAAACGCGCCGTCGGCCAGCACGCCGCCCCAACTGTCAAAAATCATCACCGCTTGCGCTCCGGCATCAATCTGGCAGTTCAAATACTGCGCTACCGCATCGGCGTTGATCGCCAGCATCCTGTGCATCAGGTCCGGGCGCTGGTAGAGCATGGTCTTGACCAGCCGGTAATCGTCCGATCCCGCCCCCTCGACCATGTAGCAAGCCAGCGTCCAGGGGCTGCCGCTGAAGCCAATCAAGGGCACGCTGCCACTCAAAGCCTTGCGGATCGACGTGACCGCGTCAAATACATAACGCAATTTGGCCATGTCAGGCACCGCCAGCCTGGCCACGGCGGCCTCGTCCCGCACCACGTGTTCGAACTTCGGGCCTTCACCCAATGCGAACGACAGGCCCAGCCCCATGGCGTCAGGCACGGTCAGGATGTCGCTGAACAAGATAGCGGCATCCAGCGGGTAGCGCGCCAAGGGCTGTAGTGTGACTTCGGTGGCGTAATCGGTGTTGGTGGCCAGCCCCATGAAGCTGCCCGCCCTGGCGCGCGTGGCCTTGTACTCCGGCAGATAGCGACCGGCCTGGCGCATCAGCCATACCGGCGTGTGGGGCGTGGC
>JANOMD010000215.1:0-3509 GCA_031420135.1 Rhodoferax sp.
GTTAACGTGCTGTCACCTGGTGTTAACGTGCTTGACAATATCACTACGGCGATTTAGATTTCAAGGCGGTGCTCGAAAGACATTGCCCTGCGAACTGACTGGTTTGCGTGGCTTTGATCCAAGGTGCCGCTCAAGGTCAAGATACTCGGTTTACTACACAGGAGACATTTAATGCATGGAACGATACGGATGGGACACGGGGGCTTTAAGAAGTTGCACAAAACGCTGTTAGGCGTGGCAGTTGTGCTGGCTACTGCCAGCACCTGGGCGCAGGACGCAGCCAAACCGGCTGACGTTCCGTCCTGGGCGGTCGGCATGCCAAAAGATGGCCCAGGCAAAGCACTTGCGCCGGTGCCCGCATTTCCGATTGCCACTGAGGAAAGCAAGCTGCCGATTGCCAAGATGAAATTGCCGCCGGGCTTCAAGGTAGAAGTGTGGGCCAGCAACATTCTGGATGCACGTGGCATGCGCCAAGGCGACAAGGGCACGGTATTTGTCAGCTCGCTGTTTGTGGCTGGAAAGATTTATGCGGTGACCGACAAGGGTGGAAAACGCGAAGTTAAAACCATTGCCGAAAAACTCTTCCTGCCCAATGGCATTGAGTTTCACAAGGGTTCGCTGTATGTGGCGACACCCAAAGAAATCACGCGATATGACAACATCGAGGACAACCTGAACAGCATGCCCAAGCCGGTGGTGATTTATGACAAGTTTCCTGGCATAGCGGACCACGGCTGGAAGTTCATCAAGATCGGCCCGGATGGCAAGCTCTATGCGCCCACCGGCGCGCCTTGCAATGTCTGTGCGGAGAAAGATGGTTTTGCCCAAATTGCCAAAATGAACCTGGACGGCAGCGGGTTTGAAGTGGTTGCCAAGGGCGTGCGCAACACCGTTGGCTTTGACTTTCATCCCAAAACGGGTGATCTCTGGTTCACCAACAATAGTCGCGACTGGGTCTCTGAGGACTTGCCCAACGATACGCTGAACCGCGTTGGCAAGCCCGGCAAGGACAACTTTGGCCACCCGTACTGTAGTCAGGGCAACATCGCGGATCCCGAGTTCGGTTGGGGCAAAGACTGTAAGCAGTACACCCAACCGGCAGCACTGACTGGCCCGCACGCCGGCACCTTGGGCATGCGTTTCTACACCGGAAAAATGTTCCCGGCGAAATACCAAAATGCGATTTTCTTCGCACGCCACGGTTCCTGGAATCGCACCAATAAGTTCGCAGCGGACGTTCAGGTCGCTTGGCCTGACGGCAAGGGGGGTATCTCGAAGATGGAGCCGTTCCTGACCGGACTGATTGAAAACAACCAGTACCTGGGTCGCCCGGTGGACGTGATGGTGATGAAAGACGGCTCCATGCTGGTCTCTGACGACCACAACGGCGCAATCTACCGCATCAGCTACAAAGGCAAGTGATTCGCGGCTTTTAACTGTCACTATCACTATCGCACCGCCCTGCGCATCGCAGGGCATGCAGGTTCACTAAAAGGTGTTTGATTTGCTCGTAAATCTTCAAAAACGCCTTGGCGCCACCGCAGCGACGGTGGCGCTTCTCATTTGCGTTCAGTCGCAGGCGTGGTCTCAAACCAAAAAGACCGCGCCGGCCGCGAACCAGCCCACACCAACCCAACCACAGGCAGCACCGGTGCCAATTGACACTTTGGTGCAGCAGCGTTTTGCCGCATGCCTGGCGTGCCACGGAGAGGGCGGGCGAAGCAGCATGCCGCTGACGCCCTCGCTGGCGGGGCAGCATTCTTTCTACGCGATCACGCAGTTGTTTTTGTTTCGCGAAGGGCGTCGCAGCAACGAGGCGATGACCGCCATGGCCAAAGGCATGAGCGATGCCGATATGCGGGCGTTTTCAGAGTTGATTGCCAAATTGCCGCCACCTGCGGGCTCCGATATCGCGAAGCTGGACGCGCCGCGTATGGCAAGCGGCGCGACATTGGCAAAGCAGCATCGTTGCGTGTCATGCCACGGCGCGGACTTCTCGGGTGGCAACCAGGTCGCCAGAATAGCCAACCAGCGCGAAGATTACTTGTTGCTGACGCTGCGTGAATTCCAGTCTGACAAACGCCTGGGCTACTCCACAGCCATGAACGGAGCCTTGTCTGGCATAGCGCCGAAAGAGCTGGCAGACCTGGCTTACTACCTCGCGAACATCCCGAAGACCGCGCCGTAATTGCGTCCCGTTAATTGCACGCCGTTAATCGCACGCCGTAATGGCAACTCGCTAATTCTTCGCGCCCGCCGCCTTCGCTGCCGCGCGCGATGCTGCCAGCGCCGCGTCATCCGGTGCTGTTTGCGTGGGCCAGCCGCTCAAATGCTGGGTGGTGATGTTGCACAGCGCGGCAATCCAGTCGTTGTTGTCGTTCAGGCAGGGGATGTAGTGAAACGTCTTGCCGCCTGCGGTGAGGAACGCGGCACGGCCTTCCAGATCGATCTCTTCGAGCGTCTCCAGGCCATCGCAGTTGAAGCCGGGGCAGATCACATCGACGCGCTGCACGCCCGCCTTGCCCATGGCGATCAGCGTCGGCTCGGTGTAGGGCTGCAACCACTTGGCGCGGCCCAGGCGGGACTGGAAGGTGACTTTGTACTGCTCTTTGGAGAGCCCCAGCGCCTGGCCCAAAAGGCGTGCTGTTTTGAGGCATTCGCAGTGGTAGGGGTCACCCAAGTGCAGCGTACGCTCGGGCACGCCGTGAAAGCTCATCACCAGTTGGTAGGACTTGTCGGGGTGGCTGCTGGGGTGCCCGCTGGGGTGGCCATTCACCAGCCAGTTTTTCTTGACGCTGTTGGCCAGCGCGCTGATGTAGCCTGTGTCGTCGTGGTAATGGTTGACAAAGCGCAGCTCGGGGATGAGGCGGGTTTGCGCGGCCCAGGCGTAGACGGCATCAAACACCGAGGCCGTGGTGGTGGCCGAATATTGGGGGTAGGCGGGCAGGATCAGCACGCGCGTTACGCCCTGGGTTTTCAACATGTCGAGCTGGCTGGCGATGCTGGTCGCGCCGTAGCGCATCGCGTGAAAGACTTTGACGTGATGGCCACGCTGACCCAGCCAGCCTTGCAGCAGCAGGGCTTGCTTCGCCGTCCAGATTTTCAAAGGTGAGCCTTCGGGCTTCCAGATCGTGGCGTACTTGGCGGCTGACTTTGCCGGGCGTACACGCAGGATGATGCCGTGAAGAATCAGCAGCCACAGCAGGCGCGGGATTTCCACCACGCGCGGATCGCTTAAGAACTCAGCCAAAAAACGCCGTACGGCTGCGGGCGTGGCGGCATCGGGCGTACCGAGGTTGCAAAAGAGGACAGCGGTGGCGGGCGCGGTGCCATGGGTGAATTCGGGTTCGGGTTTGAAGGGGGAGCGAATCAATGGGGTCATGCGCTATTCTTGCGCAAATGCTCGACATCTCTCAAATCAAAGCCATTACTTTCGATCTGGACGACACGCTGTGGCCGATTTGGCCGGCCATTGCGCGCGCCGAAACCGCCATGGGCGACTGGCTGCG
>JANOMD010000216.1:0-4479 GCA_031420135.1 Rhodoferax sp.
ATGCCTGGGCATCCCCTTCATGAGCACCGAGGCGCGCGTGGTGGACCCCGAAACCTTGCTTGAGGTGGCCCAGGGCGAGTCAGGTGAAATCATCATCCACGGCCCCGAGGTGTTCCAGGGCTACTGGAAGCAGCCCGAAGCCACGGCCCGTGCAT
Organism: Rhodoferax sp.; assembly: GCA_031420135.1. GTDB lineage: Bacteria > Pseudomonadota > Gammaproteobacteria > Burkholderiales > Burkholderiaceae_C > JANYCG01. Next base: position 156 of record JANOMD010000216.1, read on the forward strand.
TCATTGAATTTGAAGGCAAGCGTTTCTTTCGCTCGGGTGACCTGGGCCGGGTTGACGAAGACGGTTATTTCTTCATGACCGACCGGCTCAAACGCATGATCAATGCATCCGGCTTCAAGGTCTGGCCGGCCGAGGTGGAGGCGCTTATGTTCCGCCACCCGGCCATCCAGGAGGCCTGCATCATCGCCACCAAGGACAGCTACCGGGGCGAGTCGGTGAAGGCTGTGGTGGTGCTGCGCGCAACGCACAAGGGCACAACCGAGCAGGACATCATCGACTGGTGCCGCGACACCATGGCCGTCTACAAAGTGCCGCGCGTGGTGCAGTTTGTCGATGCGCTGCCCAAGAGCGGCAGCGGCAAGGTGATGTGGCGGGCCTTGCAGGAGGCTGAAAAGGAAGTCGCAGCGCCGACAACTGCCTGATTTTCATATCACCCGCGATATGAAATTTTAATTTTAACCTGTAAATTCTGGAAAAAATGGATTAAATAATGCTCTAGCTCTAGTATTATATAGATAGTTTGCTACTATATTGGTAGTATCCTTCAATATCTCAAACGGCTCGCATCGTCCCTTTTCGGCACCAAAGTCAGGTTCGCGTTGATGCGTGGCCCGCCCCAATCACAGTCGGGTCCGCCAGTCCACTCTGGCAAAATTGGCTAGACGGCTCCCCAAACACTTAACAAGGAAACCCATGTTCGAAACCACCATCGCAGGCAGCCTGCCCAAGCCAGGCTGGCTCTCGGAAACCCAAAAACTCTGGCCGCAGTGGAAGGTGCAGGGCGACGAACTGAAACAGGCCAAGGCCGATGCCACGCTGCTGTGGATCAAGGCGCAGGAAGACGCGGGGCTGGATATTGTGGGTGACGGCGAGCAGTCGCGCCAGCACTTTGTGCACGGCTTTCTGGAGCAGGTTGAGGGCATTGACTTCGAGCACAAGGTGACGATGGGCATTCGCAACAACCGCTACGACGCGCAGGTGCCGCAGGTGGTGTCTGCGCTCAAGCTCAAAGGCCGCGTACACGCGTTTGAGGCGCAATTGGCGCGTGCGCACACGAAGAAGAAATTGAAGTTCACGCTGCCCGGCCCGATGACGATTGTGGACACCGTGGCGGATCGCTTCTACGGTGACAAAGTGAAGATGGCCTTCGCCTTTGCCGAGCTGCTGAACCAGGAAGCACTCGCGCTGCAGGCCGATGGCGTGGACATCATTCAGTTTGACGAACCCGCATTCAACGTTTACATGGCCGATGCGGCCGACTGGGGTGTGAGGGCGCTGGAGCGCGCCGCCCACGGCCTGACCTGCACAACTGCGGTGCACATCTGCTATGGCTACGGCATCAAGGCCAACAACGACTGGAAAGAGGGGCTGGGCGATGAATGGCGGCAGTATGAAACGGTGTTTCCGGCGTTGGCCAAAAGCAGCATCCAGCAGGTCAGCCTGGAGTGCTACCACTCGCACGTCCCGCCGCATTTGATGAAGCTGCTCGAAGGCAAAGACGTGATGGTGGGCGTGATTGACGTCGCCAGCGATGTCATCGAAACGCCCGAGCAGGTGGCCGACACGATTGGCCAGGCCTTGCAGTTTGTCCCCAAAAACCGCCTGTTTCCCTGCACCAACTGTGGTCTGGCACCCATGAGCCGCGAGGTTGCCGTCAAAAAGCTCGAAGCTTTGGCGCAAGGCGCTGCTTTGGCCCGCCAACGCTACGGAAATTGATATGACGACGATTGCACAAAATTTACCAATGGCCTCACCCGCCGAGTTGGGTTTTGCGCCTGAGCGCATTCAGCGCCTGCTGGATGTGCTGCAGGACGAGATCGACCGCAAGCGCCTGCCCGGCTGCGTGGCGCTGGTTGCGCGGCACGGCAAGCTGGCGTTGTTTGAGGGCCTGGGCTGGCAGCAGGCCGACACCCAAACGCCGATGGCCCAAGACTCGGTGTTTCGCATTTATTCAATGACCAAGCCCATCGTCTCGGTCGCCTTGATGATGCTGTACGAGCAAGGCAAAGTGCTGCTGGGCGACCCGGTGGCGAAGTATCTGCCCGAGTTTTCCGATCAAAAAGTTTTGCAGTCTGTGGACGACGTGGATAGCTTGCACGCGGTTCATCGGCCCGCAACGGTTCAAGACGTGCTGCGTCACACTGCCGGATTGAGCTACGAGTTTTTGGGTGCCGATTCCGTGCACAAGCAGTACGCGCAAGCCCGCATGGGTACACGTGATCGCAGCAACGCCGAGTTCATGCCCGCGCTGGCCGCGTTGCCGCTGATTGCCCAGCCGGGTACGGTGTGGGAGTACAGCCGCGCGACCGACGTGGTGGGGCGCCTGATCGAGGTCATCGCCGACCTGACTTTGGGTGAATTTTTAAAGGAAAAGGTCTTCGCGCCGCTGGGCATGCACCACACCGGGTTTTCGGTGCCGCCCGAAATGCACCACAAAATTGCCGAGCCCTTTGCCAAAGACCCCGATGGCGCGCCACAGATGCGTGTGATCGACATTCGCACCCCGGTTGCTTTCGAGTCTGGCGGCGGCGGGCTGGCATCGACCGCGATGGACTACGCGCGCTTCATGCAGTTCATGTTGAACGGCGGTGAGCTGGACGGCGTGCGCCTGCTCGGGCCGCGCACGGTGGACTTCATGACCGCCGACCACCTGGGCAGCATTCCCATCAACACCGGCGGCAGCAGCAACTTGATGTCCCCCGGCTACGGTTTTGGCCTGGGCTTTTCCGTGCGAACCGCCACCGGCCTGGCCAGCGTGCCAGGGTCTGTGGGCATGTACTACTGGGGTGGCTTGGCCGGCACGACGTTTTTCATCGACCCGAAAGAAGACTTCTTCGCCACGCTGATGATCCAGGCTCCAAACCAGCGTGAGTACTACAGACACTTGTTTCGCGACATGGTTTATGCGGCGCTGATTGATTGATGCCGCCTGTGGCACAACGAACGCAACCGCGCGCATTTCCCCCCAAAGCCCGGTCACACTGCGCTGCCGCCGCGCTGGGCGGGCAGCTTGGTGAGGCCTGTGAAGTTGCAAAGCCGAACAACACACGGGCCGAATCTCAAGTCATAATTTGCGCATTCCCGTGCACGCCAAGCTTGCAAACCCACCTGCCGCAAGGACTCCCATGTTGTCAACACCAGAACATCGCCTCGCTGAGCTTGGCCTCGTGCTTCCAGACCCACTGAAGCTGCCGCCAGGCGTTACGCTTCCGTTTCCGTGGGTGCGAGTCGTAGGTTCCAGAGCAATCATCTCTGGCCACGGCCCAACGAACACCGACGGAAGCCTGGCTCAGCCGCTGGGCAAAGTCGGTTTGGAAGTCACTGAAGAGCAAGCCTATGTTGCAGCCCGCCTTACGGGATTGGCCATCCTTGGCAGCCTGAAGCGAGAACTCGGCACACTTTCGCGCATCGCATGCTGGAGCCGTGTGTTTGGAATGGTGAATTCAGCCCCCGGCTTCATACGCCAACCTGCGGTCATCAACGGCTTCACTGACCTCATCGTCAGCGTGTTCGGGCAAGAACGGGGGGCTCACGCACGCAGCGCGGTTGGCCTCGCAGAATTGCCATTCCGCATTCCCGTTGAGATCGAAGGTGAAGTTGAGCTGCGACCCTACTGATGCCTGACCAAACATGATGATAGTTCCTCGCCCCCGGGCATGAAAGCGCTGGTTCGGCAAGCCCGGCGGTGCTGATCATGCAGGGCATCATTGCAACGCTGGCGCGCCAGGATGGGCATTTTTGCGGGTCGCTCCAGCCGCCTATAACGCTGTGAGCCTGAACCTTGAGAACCGGCACGGATGAACCTGATTCTCATGTAATTCTAAAATAATAGCTAACTATCTATATAACACGAGAGCTAGATGTCTATTTCGTTGACATTTTACGAAATTTGACCGATTTGACATCTCAATATACCCAATTTGGGTATAAAAATCGCCCATCATCAAATGCGCTGAAATCAGGCCTGCACGGCGCCGGGCCACATCGCACCGGCGGCAATCCAGCAACTCTCCCTCAATCCACCGCCACTTGCAGCACCAGCTTGCCAAAATTCTCACCATTGAACAGCTTCAGCAGCGTCTCGGGGAAGGTGTTGATGCCGACCACGATGTCTTCCTTGCTTTTCATGCGGCCGTCCTTCAGGTAGCCGGCCATCTCGGCCACGGCCAGGTGGTAACGGTCAGCGTAGTCGAACACGACGATGCCTTCCATCCGGGCGCGGTTGACCAGCAGGCTGAGGTAGTTTTTAGGCCCTTGAATCGGCGTGGTGTTGTTGTACTGGCTGATCGCGCCGCAGATGATGATGCGCGCACCGCGTGTGATT
>JANOMD010000217.1:0-2121 GCA_031420135.1 Rhodoferax sp.
ATGCTGGTCAGGCTGGACAGGTCGAATTTTTCGAAATTGGGGCTGGCCATCAGGTCAATCACCATGGTGGGTATGTTGGTCCAACTGGTCGCGTGCCAATGCGATATCAAGCGCCCGGCGAGTTCGCGGTCCCAGCGCGGCATGATCACCAACGTCGCCCCAAGGCGAATGCTGGTGTGCATCAGGCTGACCATGCCAGTGATGTGAAACATCGGCACCACGGCCAGCACCACGCCTTCGGGCGATCCATTGCCCCACAGCCCCCCCGCGACCGCGTTGTGCATGATGCTGGCGTGCGTGTGCATGCAGCCCTTGGGCAGGCCGGTGGTGCCGCTGGTGTAGGGCAGGATTGCCAGATCGGCGGGGCCGACCGTCAACTCGGGGGCCGCTGTGGTGACGCTCATCACGGCATCCCACATGTGGACCTGCCCTCCTTGCAGCACTGGCGGCGCATGGCGGGTGGTGAGCCAATCTGTCCATGCAGGCGGTGGCGCGTCGTCACCCGTCACCGTTGCGTCAAACGCATCGGTGAAATGGGTCAAGATCAAATGTGCAAGGCGCTGCCCTGGTGCCAGGCCGTCGCTGGCACGCGCCAGTTCAGACGCCAGATCTGCGGTGGTAATGGCCACCTTGGCATCCGGATCAACGATGTAATGCTTGAGCTCTTCGGCCCGGTTCATCGGGTTGACCGGCACCACCACTGCGTTGGCCCGCAAAATGGCAAAGTGCGCAATCACCAATTGCGGGCAGTTTTGCATGGACAGCAATACTCGGTCGCCTTTCTGGACGCCCAACCCTGCCAGGCTAGCCGCAAGCCGCTCTGCTTTTTGCTGCAATTCACGGTAGGTCAGGATGCTGCCAAAAAAGACCAGCGCGGCTTTATTCGGGTAGCGCCGTGCACTGGTTTCAAGGTTGTCCCACAAGGAAACTTCAGGAATCGTGATCGCGTGGGGCAGGCGCCTGGGCCAGAATTTGTAGTGGGCTTGTGATGACATTGAATTGAATCTCCTGTTGTGCCAAGCGTAACGTGAACCTATGCCAGCGCTTATGCAAATTATGTATGCAAGCCCCGTGCAAACCCGGTAGCGCCCTGTTCAGGAGCAGCGCTATCATCCGCGCACAGGCCCTAGCCCCATTTTGGGCTGATGTAGCGGACCAGACTATTTTTTTGGTTCCTGACCGTTTTTTTACTGGAGATCGATTTATGACAATGAAACAAATCAAACTTGCCGCAGCCATGGTGGCAGTCATGGGTGCCGTATTGGCAGTGCCTGCCCATGCTGGCAAAACCTTGGACGCCATCAAGGCCCGCGGGCAAATAATCTGTGGTGTCAATACCGGCCTGGCCGGTTTTGCCGCCGCCGATTCTTCCGGCAAATGGTCGGGCCTGGACATTGACGTTTGCAAGGCATTGGCCGCAGCCGTGTTGAGCGACCCAGAGAAAGTCAAGTATGTGCCGTTGAACGCGCAGCAGCGTTTTACCGCCTTGCAGTCGGGCGAAGTGGATGTGCTCGCGCGCAACACAACCTTCACCTTGACACGTGACGCATCGCTGGGTTTGAGCCTGACGGTGGCCAACTTCTACGACGGCCAGGGCTTTATGGTGCCGGTTAAAAGCAAGATGAAAAACGCCAAGCAGCTCAAAGGGCAAACTGTGTGCGTGCAGTCCGGCACCACCACCGAGAAGAATTTGACCGACTTCTCCAAAGCCAACAATCTGGGCATCAAGCCGGTGGTGTTTGAAAAGCTTGAAGCCGCCGAAAATGCTTACTTCACGGGCCGCTGTATTGCGTACACCACGGACGCATCAGGTCTGTCCTCGACCCGAAGCAAGGTGGCCAAAGACCCGAAGGAACACATGATCCTGCCCGAGCTGATCTCCAAAGAGCCACTGGGGCCCATGGTGCGCCGCGGTGACGACGAGTGGTTCGCGATTGTTAAATGGGTGATCTATGGCACCATGGAAGCCGAGGAATATGGCGTCACGCAAGCCAATGTCGACCAGATGAAGAACACCAGCACGGACCCGGTTGTGCAGCGCCTTTTGGGTGGCGGCAACGAAGACACCGGCAAGCTGCTGGGTCTGGACAAAGACTGGATGGCGCGGGTCATCAAAGTGGT
>JANOMD010000218.1:0-3015 GCA_031420135.1 Rhodoferax sp.
AAAATGTGAAAGCTTGACGCTTGGCCGATTGGGAAAACTGGCCACCAGCTCAAGTTGACCGCCCATGGCTTCGACATAGCGGCGCAGGGTGGACAGCAGCATGTCACTGCGCTGCTCCAGACGCGATATCGTGTCTTGCCCCACACCCAAGGCCTGGGCCAAATCCTGCTGGGTATGCAATTGCGCCAACCGCAAATCTCTCAAAGTAGCGAGTTCCGCCGCGCGAGATTCAATCTTCGCCCGCCGTTTGAGAGGTAAATTGCCCAACACATCACCAAGTTTTTTTGCCACTTTGATTCTCCTTGAGAACAGTCGAAATAGTCTTCAGGTCCGCCAGATGCTGCGTCACTCGCGTATCTGCGCTGTCAATCAGTCGTATGTAAAACAGCCGTTGATCCGCGCCAACTTTATTGCCCGCCACGAAGATCACCGCTTTGCGCGCGGGATCGAACGCAAACGCGACACGCCATACGTCTTTGCCATGACTGAAGCGCATCTCCTTCATGTTGGCATGCTTGCTGCCTTTGAGCGTGTCCACCGTGGGTCGTCCAAGACTTGGGCCGTAGTCACGCAGCAATACGGCATGCGCTAAAAGTTCATCCTGCACGCCCACCTTCAATTGCTCAAACTCAATTGCAAATTGATCGTGAAAGACAACTTTCCAAGACATGCTGAATTATGTTATTAAATCCATAATTTAGCATAAAAAATACCCCTACCGCCCGCACCCAGCTGGTCAATACAAAACCTGGCGTCAGGTTTCAATACAGCGAGCCACGGGGGCAAGTCTCGATTATCAGATCTCAAATCAACTTCACAATCCGACTCACGCAATAGTGAGGGTGACCGATAGTTGCGGCAATTCAAATTTCTGGAGACAAAAAATGTCGGAAATAGACCAAAACGCAGGCCCGGTACTAGTCGCCGGCGGCGGCATCGGCGGTATTGCTGCGGCGCTGGCGCTTGTGCGGCGCGGCTTTGCCGTCAAGGTGCTCGAACAGGCGCCGCAACTCGGCGAAATTGGCGCGGGGCTGCAGGTCGGGCCGAACGGCTTTGCCGCTTTCGACGCGCTCGGTGTCGGCGAGCTGGCACGCGCCAAGGCGGTTTACACCGATGAAATGGTGATGCATGACGCGCTCGACGAAGCGCTGGTCGGGCGCATTCCCACTGGCGGGGCCTTCATCGCGCGCTTCGGCAACCCTTACGCGGTGATCCACCGCGCCGATGCGCATGGGGCTTTGCTCGAAGGCGCGCTCGCGACCGGACGCATCGAAGTCGCGACCTCGATCCAGGTGCAGCGCGTCGAGCAGGACGATACCGGCGTCACGGTGTTCGATGCCAGGGGCGCACGGCACACAGGCATTGCGCTGATCGGCGCTGACGGCGTGAAGTCGGTGGTGCGCAGGCAGTACGTCGGCGACGCGGCGCGGGTCTCGGGTCATGTCGTGTACCGGGCGGTTGTTGACAAGGCCGATTTTCCGAAAGATCTGCAGTGGAACGCCGCCAGCATCTGGGTTGGCCCGAACTGCCATCTGGTGCATTACCCGCTGCGTGGCGGCGAGCAGTACAACGTGGTCGTCACCTTCCATAGCCGCGACCCTGAAGAGTGGAGCGTTCGCACCGGCAGCCGTGAAGAAGTGCTGAGCTACTTCGAAGGCGTCTGCCCGAAAGCACGCCAGTTGATCGAACTGCCCAAGGACTGGACACGCTGGGCCACCGCCGACCGCGAGCCGATTGGCCAGTGGAATTTTGACCGCGTCACCTTGCTCGGCGACGCCGCGCACCCGACGCTGCAATACCTGGCCCAAGGCGCGTGTATGGCGATGGAAGATGCCGTGACGCTGGGCCAGGCGCTGCGTGTCAACGACAACGATTTCGCCCAAGCCTTTGCGCTGTACCAGCGCTCACGCGTGGCACGCACCGCGCGCATCGTGCTGTCGGCGCGCGAAATGGGCCGCATCTTCCACGCCAGCGGTGTCGAGCGCCTGGTGCGCAACGACTTGTGGCGCGGCCGCTCACCCGAGCGTTTTTACGACGCGATGGAGTGGCTGTACGGCTGGAAGGTCGAGAACTGCCTGAATGACCAAGCCACCTGACTGGCTCCCTCGCCCCGCTGGGAAAAAGGCCGGGGTGAGGGGCCGCGCGACATCACGAATTTATCCAACCTGAAAGAGACCCCCATGAAATCATTGAAACCGTCCCTGCTTTGCAAATCCGCCTTAAGCGCCGTCGCTGCGGCGACCCTGTGCCTGCCCGCGCTGGCACAGACGGGCAGCTTCCCCACCAAGCCCGTGACCATCGTCACCGCATTCGCCGCCGGCAGCGGCCCCGATGCAGTGTTGCGCCAGGTGTCGGTCAAGCTGTCCCAGCTCTGGAATCAGCCGGTGCTGGTCAACAACAAGCCCGGCGGCGGCGGCTTCATCGCGATTGAATCGACGCAGCGCGCAGCCACCGATGGCTACAAAGTGGTTTTGATGATTAAAATTAACTCACAGGTTCATTTGCATCATGAATGAAGCACTTGAAGTCAACCAGCAGGCAGGTCATCCCGTCTGAACCGGCGAACGGGAATACGATGTTTTAGCGGCTACAGCGCCAGCAACAACAGAAGCGGCAGGTAATGCCACCATGGCGTTGGCGGCTCTGGGATCACGAACTTCTGCGCGGCACCGAAGGGGCCTTCGAATCCGTCGGCATCGATGGATTTGAGGCGCAGGTAATGCGTGCCTGGCGCAGGTTTGGCGAACTTGGCGGTGGGCTCGGGCGTGACGGTGTCTACCGCAGTGGTTGCAAACTGCGGGTCGGCTGAGACCTGGTAACGGAACTTCTGACCAGGTTCGCGGGCTTTCCAACTGAACGCCATGTCATGCTCGTCGATGGCGGGCGGGTCTGCCGCGCCGGGGCTCTCGGGGATTTTGCGCTGCACAAAGCCAAACACGTCGCCAAAGGGGCCGTGGTCGTCGCCCTTGGCAATGCTGGCGACGCGCCAGAAGAAGTTGCCGGGCTCCAGCGCAA
>JANOMD010000219.1:0-23247 GCA_031420135.1 Rhodoferax sp.
GCCAGGTCGTGGACCAAATAGCTGGCCGCCACCTGGCGCAACCGGTTGGACAGGTAGCCAGTAGAGGCCAGTTCGCGCATGCCAGCATCGACCAGCGGCTCGCCGGTTTCGCCCTGGCACCAGCGCTTGAAGGCACCGGGCTTGTGGGTCGTCTGAGGCAATGGCTGGTGTCGAGGTGCCAATCCTCGCTCCCCGTACAGCTTGCGCCCGTATTTGACGTGCAGCAGACGAAAATAATCGCGCCATAACAGCTCAAACCAAAGCCAGTAAGTGCCGTCGTTGGCCCCATGCTGCGCCTCGAACTGTTTGAGCGCAGCGTACACCGTGCGCGCTGAAACGGCACCGGACGCCAGCCAGGGCGAAAACTTGCTGGAATAGTCAATGCCAGACAGCCCGTTACGCGTGGCTTTGTAAGTGTTGACGAGCTTGCTTTCAAAGTAACGTGCAAGGTGCTTTAGCGCAGCAGTCTCTCCCCCGGTAAACGCTGCACTGTCGCATCCGCATACAGCGCGCCAATCTCAAAATTCAATCGCCGAGCAGAAACTTTGGCAGTCCGCGTGTTCCGGCGTCCGTCCGGGCCAAGATGGGCGTCAGACTTAAAGAATAAAAGCCTAGCTGCAGAGGCAGCTAGGCTTTAGGGATAGTGGTGGAGCTGGCGGGATTTGAACCCGCGTCCGCAAACCTTCTTCGAGCAGTTCTACATGTGTAGCCGTCTGATTTGGATCTCACTTTTCACATCGCGCAGTGGCACGCTATGCAAATCGCCAGCAACCTATTGTCTTGGCCCACCCTAAGTTACCCAAGGCAGGCCCAGCCGAATGAGATTACCCCACAGCCTGGACGGCTTGACCTTGCGATCTTGCCACCCTTGCCCAGCCTATCGGCTTGCTGTTGTGAGGCTCACGTGCACTTAAGCAGCGAGTGCGAAACGTTCGTCGTTTGCAGTTAGTTTTTTTGAATCAGTTTAACGAGCGCACTCAGCTCGACATGCCCTGCTGCGCGTCCGAATCCACGTCGAAACCAGTGCAGCCCCAAGCTTCGCATTTTAGGCCTGTTGTGGAGATTTCAAGCGGGGTCGGCTAAATCGCACAAAATTTCAGTCAGCAACAATAAAAACTAACCAGCAAGTTAATTTTTTCCGCGTGAATGCTCCCAAATTGGCGAAAAACCGATAAAATAAGTCTCTAGCTCTTGTATTATATAAATAGTTTGCTACTATAAATATAGTAACAATTCGCCCGGTGTGGCAATCGCCGCGTGGGCCCCCCAAAGCGTAGTGTCGACGCTGCCCAAGTATCCATAGGTTGCTGCCACGGTGCCCATGCCTGCTGCGAGCCCGGCCACGATGTCGCGGTGGTCGTCGCCCACATACAGGCAACGTGCGGGATCAACTTGCAGGCGCCGCGCGGCTTCAAACAGAGGTTCTGGATGCGGCTTGGCATGCGCCGTGGTGTCGCCACTGACAACCGCCGAGGCGCTGGCGAACAGTGCCATGCCGCGTGTCAGCGGCTCGGTGAACCGGGCGGACTTGTTGGTCACCACGCCCCAGGGGAGCTTGTGCTGGATCAGGCTCTGGATCAGCTCGGGGACGCCGTCAAAGGCGCAGGTTCGCTCTGTCATGCAACGCTCGTAGTTGACGAAAAACTCTTCTTTCATGGCGGCGAACTCGGGGTGATCGGGCGCCATGTCGAACGCAACGGCCAGCATGCCGCGGGCACCGGAGCCCGCCATCGGCCGGTAGCGTGCTAGCGGCAGCGACGCCAGGCCGCGGTCAACGCGCATTTTGTCCGCTGCCGCACCGAGGTCCGGCGCACTGTCGATCAAGGTGCCGTCCAGATCGAACAGTACAGCCTGCAGGCCGATTAACAGGGCTTGCGGGCGAGTCAAGGCGACCCTGCCGGTGCCGATGTCACCCTGGTGGTATAGGGCTTTTGGGTGGCGACCAGATAGTTGACGCCGGTGTCGTCACTGAGCCAATAGCGTTCGGTGATGGGGTTGTATTCCAGCCCGCGCGTGCCTTTGCAGTCAAGACCCGCACTGCGATAGTATTTTGCCAACTCGCTGGGCCGGATCAATTTGGCGTATTCGTGCGTTCCGCGCGGCAACATGTTGAGCACATATTCAGCGCCCACAATTGCAAAGAGGAATGACTTCGGGTTACGGTTGATGGTTGAAAAAAACACCCAACCGCCGGGTTTGACCAAATGTGCGCAGGCCGTGACGACGGACCCCGGGTCGGGCACATGCTCCAGCATTTCCATGCAGGTCACCACATCAAAACTGGTGGGCTGGCGCGCAGCTAGCGCTTCGGCGCTAATTTCTTCATAAGACACGTTCGGCGTATGGGCGTCCAGGGCATGCAATTGGGCGACTTTCAGCGCCTTGGTGGCCAGATCAATGCCAAGTACCTCTGCGCCCTTGCGGGCCATGGCGTCTGTGAGGATGCCGCCGCCGCAGCCAATATCAACCACCCGCAGACCTTCTAGAGTGCGGTGACCGCTGATCCAGTCCAGCCGCAATGGGTTGATCTGGTGCAGGGGCCGAAACTCGCTGTGCTTGTCCCACCACCGGTGAGCCAGGTCGGAGAATTTTGCAAGCTCTGCCGGGTCGGCATTCTCGGTAGTAGTCATGTAGGGATTATCGACAGGTTTCATTGGCCAGGAAGAGCGGACGGCCAAAAGCAAAAAACCCCGCCGAAGCAGGGTTTTTTGAAGCAAACCGGGTTTACTTGTTAGCGCGAGTACCGACTACTTCGATCTCTACGCGGCGGTTCTTGGCGCGACCTTCGGTGGTCTTGTTGTCAGCCACGGGCTGCTTCTCGCCTTTGCCTTCGGTGTACACGCGGTTTTTCTCAATGCCCTTGGACACCAGGTAAGCCTTGACAGCTTCCGAGCGACGCACCGACAGTTTCTGGTTGTAAGCATCGCTGCCGACGGAGTCAGTGTGACCCACGGCAATGATGACTTCCAGGTTGATGCCTTTGACTTTGCTGGTCAGGTCGTCAAGCTTGGCTTTGCCCTCTGCCTTCAACACGGATTTGTCGAAATCAAAGAATGCATCAGCGGCGTAAGTGACTTTGGTTGCAGCAGGAGGTGGTGGGGGAGCAGCTGGTGCAGGTGCAGGTGCTGGTGCCGGTGCAGCAGGTGCGGCAGCAGCAGGTGCGGGAGCCGGTGCTGGTGCGGGAGCCGGTGCTGGTGCGGGTGCTGCTGCGGGCGCTGGAGCAGCTATAGGCGCGACAATCGCACCGTCGCAACCGACAGCAGCGGTAGCAGGCGTCCAGTTGGAATTGCGCCAGCACAGTTCATTGGTGCCGTTTTTCCAGACGCTCTCACTGGAACTGTTACGCCAGTTGTCAATGGTTTGGGCGCCTGCGGCGCTAGCAAGTGCTGCGGTAGCAATCAGCATTGCCACTTTGTTCAATTTTTTCATGGTTCTCCTCTTTGGGATGGCCGCAGCAGCGCTGCGATTAATGGGACGCTCTAGGTGACCATCACCTAACACGTTCAAACTATTGTGCCACAGCCCGTAGCTGTATCAATCTGGTTCGATGGCGCACAAGTAGGACAAAACCTCATTTCGACCTAAGTGTTGCAGCTTAGCGACATCCAGATGCCCGTAAAATCAGCCCTAATCGGCCAATATGGCCTGTAGATTGCCCCTCGTCATGACCCAGTTCGCCAAAGAAACATTACCAATCAGTCTTGAAGAGGAGATGCGCCGCAGCTATCTTGATTACGCGATGAGCGTGATAGTGGGCCGCGCATTGCCAGACGCCAGAGACGGTTTGAAGCCAGTGCACCGGCGCGTTCTGTTTGCGATGCACGAACTGAACAACGACTGGAACCGTCCGTACAAAAAGTCAGCGCGTATCGTCGGCGATGTCATCGGCAAGTACCACCCGCACGGCGACAGCGCGGTGTACGAAACCATTGTGCGAATGGCGCAGGATTTCTCTTTGCGCCACATGCTGGTGGACGGCCAGGGAAACTTCGGCTCGGTGGATGGTGACAACGCTGCGGCAATGCGTTACACCGAAATCCGCATGTCCAAGATCGCCCATGAGCTTCTGGCGGATCTGGACAAGGAAACTGTAGATTTCGGCCCCAACTACGATGGCAGCGAACAGGAACCCCTGGTGATGCCTGCGCGCTTCCCCAATTTGCTGGTCAATGGGTCGTCAGGCATCGCTGTGGGCATGGCGACCAATATTCCGCCGCATAACCTGAACGAAGTGGTGGATGCCTGCCTGCATTTGCTGCGCAACCCAGCAGCGTTGATTGACGAGCTGATGGAAATCATCCCCGCGCCAGATTTCCCCACGGCCGGCATCATTTACGGCATCAACGGCGTGAAGGACGGCTACCGCACGGGCCGGGGCCGGGTGGTGATGCGCGCTAAGTGCCATTTTGAGGACATCGACAAGGGTCAGCGCCAGGCCATCATCGTGGACGAGCTGCCCTACCAGGTCAACAAGAAGACGCTTCAGGAGCGAATGGCCGAATTGGTGCATGAAAAGAAGATAGAAGGGATCAGCCATATTCAGGACGAAAGTGACAAGTCCGGCATGCGTTTGGTGATTGAGTAGAAGCGCGGTGAGGTGCCCGAAGTGGTGCTGAACAATTTGTACAAACAGACGCAGCTTCAGGATACTTTTGGTATCAACATGGTGGCGCTCATCAACGGGCAACCCAAGTTGTGCAACCTGAAGGACCTGATCGAGGTGTTCCTGGAGCATCGCCGTGAGGTTGTGACGCGGCGCACCATCTACACCCTGCGCAAGGCGCGCGAGCGCGGTCATGTGCTCGAAGGCCTGGCTGTTGCGCTTGCCAATATCGACGAATTCATTGCGATCATCCGCAACGCGCCCACGCCGCCAGTGGCCAAAGCCGAGTTGATGTCGAAAGCCTGGGACAGCAAGCTGGTGCGCGAAATGCTGACCCGTACGTGGGCCGACGGTGGCGCTATAAATGCTGACGATTACCGGCCTGACGGGCTGGACAAATTGGTGGGAATGGGCAGCGATGGCCTGTACCGCCTCTCGGACACGCAGGCGCACGAAATCCTGCAAATGCGTCTGCAGCGCCTCACCGGTCTGGAGCAGGACAAGATCGTCGCCGAGTACAAGGAGGTGATGAGCGAGATTGAGGATTTGCTGGATATTCTGAGCAAGCCCGAGCGGGTCTCCATCATGATCGGCGATGAGTTGACGGCTATCCGGACCGAGTTTGGGCAAACCAAGGTGGGTGCCCGGCGCAGCTTGGTGGAGCACAGCGCATTTGATCTTTCTACCGAGGACTTGATTACACCCACAGACATGGTTGTCACGCTCAGCCACAGCGGCTATATCAAGAGCCAGCCCTTGGGTGAATACCGTGCGCAAAAACGCGGGGGACGCGGCAAACAGGCAACCGCTACCAAGGAAGATGATTGGGTTGACCAACTGTTCATTGCGAACACCCACGACTATATTCTGTGCTTTTCCAACCGCGGTCGGCTTTACTGGCTCAAGGTGTGGGAGGTGCCACAGGGCTCGCGCGGCTCGCGTGGGCGGCCGATCGTCAATATGTTCCCCTTGCTGGACGGCGAAAAAATCACGGTGGTGTTGCCATTGACCGGTGAAAAACGCAGTTTTCCGGCAAACCAGTTTGTGTTCATGGCAACCAGCATGGGCACGGTCAAGAAGACCACGCTGGATGAGTTCAGCAATCCGCGCAAGGCCGGCATTATTGCCGTGGACCTGGACCCGGGCGATTACCTGATTGGCGCGTCGCTCACCGACGGCGAGCATGACGTGATGTTGTTCAGCGATGGCGGCAAGGCCGTCCGGTTTGACGAAAACGATGTGCGCCCGATGGGCCGCACCGCAAGGGGCGTGCGCGGCATGATGCTGGAAGAGGGTCAAAGTGTCATCGCCATGCTGGTCGCAGAAGACGAGCAGCAAAGTGTCCTGACCGCTACCCAGAATGGTTATGGCAAACGTACCAGCATTACGGAATACACGCGCCATGGTCGGGGCACCAAGGGCATGATTGCGATTCAACAGAGTGAGCGCAATGGCAAGGTGGTGGCGGCAACGCTGGTTCATGCGGATGATGAAATCATGCTGATTACCGACCGGGGCGTGCTGGTACGCACACGCGTCAGTGAAATCCGCGAGTTGGGCCGCGCCACCCAGGGCGTGACCCTCATCGGGCTGGACGATGGCTCCAAGCTCAGCGGCTTGCAGCGCATTGTCGAAAACGATGCCATTGCGGCTGAAGGCGATGTTCCCGATGCCGGTGCAGGCGACGCCGAGGTGTGAAAACGCCTCAGATCAACCCATCCGGGTCCAACTTGGCAGATCTGCGGGTGCAGATCGATTTGCTGGACGCGGAACTGTTGCGTCTGCTGAACCAGCGCGCGCATGTGGCAGAACAGGTCGGCGAAGTGAAGCGGCGCGAGGGGTCGCCTTTTTTCCGCCCGGATCGGGTCGCGCATGTCATCGAGAAAATTCAGACCGCCAATGCCGGACCGTTGAAGGGTGCCCACGTGGCCGCCATCTGGCGCGAAATCATGTCAGCCTGTCTGGCGCTCGAAGCACCGCAGCGCATCGCTGTTTTGGGGCCGGCAGGAACCTTCTGTGAGCAGGCGGCGCTTGAGTTTTTTGGCAGCGCGGTCGAGCTGATTTATTGTGCCAGTTTTGATGAGGTCTTTCACGCCACGGAGGCCGGTCGGGCCCAGTTTGGGGTTGTCGGCGTGGAAAGTTCAGCTGAAGGTGTGGTGACCCGTTCACTCGACCTTTTTCTGCGCACGCAGACGCAGATGGTGGGAGAGGTCAGTTTGATGGTGCGGCACAACGTTTTGCGTTTGAGCAATTCGCTGGAGGGCATCGAGGTGGTTCTGGCGCATCCGCAAGCACTCGCGCAATGCCAGGGCTGGCTGACTCAGCACCTGCCGAATGCAGAGCGCCGTGCGGTTTCCAGCAATGCAGAAGGGGCACGCCTGGCAACCACCAACCCGGCTTGGGCTGGCTTGGCGAGCGACCGGGCGGCTAGCCAGTTTGGGCTGCATATCGCCGCCCATGCAGTGCAGGACGATGCCCATAACCGAACGCGTTTCGCCGTGATTTGCCTTCCACAAACGCTGGCGACCCCTCCCGCCACAGGGCATGATTGCACCAGTTTGGTTGTATCGGTGCCCAACCAGCCGGGTGCTTTGCATGATCTGCTCATCCCGCTTAAAACCCATGGTGTGTCGATGACCCGGTTTGAGTCGCGACCAGCCCGGACTGGCCAGTGGGAGTATTATTTTTATATTGATATTCAGGGACACCCGTCCCAGCCGCATATCGCGTCAGCGCTCAAGGAATTGCAAGCACTTTGCGCGTTTTACAAAGTTCTTGGCACCTATCCCATCAGTAACTGATGCCTCCACGCTTGTCACTTCACGTACTACGCTGCCTCCCGAGGGGGCTAATTTTTCAGGGGGTGGCCCGTCGAAAAATTGCTGGGTTGTCTTTGCAGGGTCTGAGTTATGTTTGAACAATTGGGCTTGATTGGTTGCGGTTTGATGGGTGGGTCATTCGCGCTGGCGCTGAAACGCGCTGGGCTGGTCAAGCGTGTCGTTGGCTACAGCAAATCTCCATCCACGACCGAGCGGGCGCGCAACATGGGCGTTATTGATGTTGAAGCCCCATCGGCATTATTGGCTGTAGCAGGGGCTGACATTGTGCTGATCGCAGTGCCTGTTTCTGCGACCGAAGCCACTTTCAAGGCGATCAAGCATTTGGTGACGCCGCAGATGCTCATCATGGACGTCGGTTCGACCAAGCGCGAGGTAATTGACGCGGGAAGACGCGCGTTGCGTGAGCAAATTGGATCGTTTGTACCGGCACACCCCATTGCCGGCAAGGAAGTCGCCGGTGTAGAGCATGCGGACGCCGACCTTTATGTCGGCAAACAGGTGATCTTGACGCCGATTGAGCGCACCTTGACCTCGCAACTGCAAAAAGCTGTGGACGTCTGGACCGGTCTGGGTTGTCGCGTTTTGCAGATGTCGCCAGAAGAACACGATTCTGCGTTTGCCGCAGTCAGCCACCTTCCCCATTTGATCTCCTTTGCGCTGATGAATTCGATTGGCGGCCAAGCCAAGGGCAAGGAATTCCTTTCGTTGGCAGGTCCCGGCTTTCGCGATTTCACGCGTATTGCCGCAAGTGACCCTACGATCTGGCGCGATATCATGATTTCCAACCGCGAAGAGTTGTTGGCTCAGACGAAAATTTTCAAGCGAAACCTCGAAACGCTTGAACTGATGATTTCGAGCAGCAACGCCGACGCACTTGAAACCCTGATAGACCAAGCCAGCTTGGCGCGCGCCAACTGGACCATGACTTCCAACAAACCTCAGCGTTAACACTGAATCCGCGCGCCTTGCGCGGCGGATTGGACAATGAGGCACCGCCATGTTCGCTACTGAATATCTTGACTTACCCCCGCTGACCGCTGCCGCGGGAACTGTATTGCTTCCTGGCTCCAAAAGCATCTCCAATCGGGTCTTGCTGCTGTCGGCACTTTGCACAGGAGTGACCACGCTTGACGACCTGCTGGATTCAGACGACACCCGTGTCATGCTGGACGCCCTCACCCAGCTTGGGTGCGAGGTCCGACAAACAGGAACCAGGGTGGAGATTGTCGGACTGGGTGGATCACTTGCAATTTCAAGTGCCGATTTGTTCATGGGCAATGCTGGTACAGCCATGCGGCCTCTGACCGCTGCGCTGGCTGTGCTGGGTGGTGATTTCAAGTTGCACGGCGTGCCGCGCATGCATGAGCGGCCCATTGGCGACCTGGTTGATGCTTTGCGCCTGTTGGGGTGCCAAATCCACTATTCAGGGCGCACCGGCTACCCGCCACTTCACATCGGCTCGCCCAGTTTACAACTCAATGCGCCGATTCAGGTCCGTGGAGACGTCTCCAGCCAGTTTTTGACGGCACTGTTGATGGCGTTGCCATTAGTTGCCCGCGAAGACATTGTGATAGAGGTCGTTGGGGAACTGATATCTCGCCCCTACATCGAAATTACACTGAATCTGTTAACGCGATTCGGGGTGTTCATCAGTCGGGTTGGCTGGCAACGCTTCACTATTCCCGCAGGGAGTCGCTTGAAATCGCCTGGGAACATTTACGTTGAGGCGGATGCTTCGTCAGCCAGCTATTTCATTGCGTTGGGCGCAATCGCGACCAGAGGCGCGGGGCAAGCAGCGTCAACTTCAATCAGGATCGAAGGTGTGGGAGCGACCTCCATCCAGGGCGATATCCGGTTTGTTGATGCGGCTGTTCAGATGGGCGCAGTCGTCGAAAGTGGCCCGAATTGGCTGCAGGTTTCTTGTGGTGCCTGGCCACTTAAGGCCATTGACCTGGACTGCAATCACATGCCGGACGCTGCCATGACCCTGGCAGTGATGGCTTTGTACGCCAACGGCCCAACAACGCTTCGCAACATCGCCAGTTGGCGGGTCAAGGAAACGGATCGCATCGCCGCCATGGCGACAGAATTGCGTAAGTTCGGAGCCTCTGTGCACGAGGGCGGCGATTACATTCGGATCGAACCGCCTTCATCACCACAGGAATGGAAGGCAGCCAGTGTTCATACCTATGACGATCACCGTATTGCGATGTGTTTTTCACTTGCGGCATTCAACCCGGCGAAGTTGCCGGTACGCATCGAGGATCCAAAGTGTGTAGCCAAAACTTTTCCCGACTATTTTGAAACCCTGTTTTCAGTGGCGCTAACCCCCTCCATCAATATCCCGGTAATTTGCGTCGATGGTCCTACGGCGTCAGGAAAGGGCACGCTGGCTGCTGAATTGGCAAAACAGCTTGGCTACCAGTTTCTGGATTCCGGATCGTTGTACCGACTCACCGCGCTGGCCGCCATTCGGGCCGGGTTGTCGCTGGATCCAAGCTGCGCGGCTCAGATTGCAGAACTGGTCGGTCAACTCAAAATCCGGTTTAAACATGACCGGGTGTTTTTGAGGCAGGGAAATGCTGACGGTATGCTGGACGTGAGCGACATCATTCGCACCGAAGAGGCCGGAATGGATGCTTCCAAAGTATCGGCTCTGCCCCAAGTGCGAGAGGCGCTGGTCGCGCTCCAGCACGGTTTCCGGCAACTACCCGGCCTCGTCGCTGACGGACGTGATATGGGAACTGTCATCTTCCCCCATGCCAGCTTGAAGGTTTTCTTGACGGCAAGCGCCGGGCGACGTGCCGAGCGGCGCCATAAACAATTGATTTCAAAGGGGATTTCGGCTACACTCCCATCTCTTCGCGCTGATCTGGAAGCGCGCGACGCCCGGGATTCATCCCGAGCTGTAGCGCCTCTCAAACCAGCGCAGGATGCGTTGCTGCTGGACAACTCTGAATTGACGGTTGAAGAATCCGTCACGATGGTGTTGAATTGGTGGCAGGGCAGGCAGCCGTTCCTGAAGGCTTGATTGCCTTTTGATGGCTAAAACGGTCCACACGGCCAGCAATGCGCTGCACTTAAGCGCCCGGTTGTGTGGTTCAACAACTTAACTCCGTGGTTGAGCTGCAGATTGCCTTGCAGTAAATTCCGCAAATTAGATTGTGGCTAGCGCCGCACCAAAAAATGTCCGAATCTTTCGCAGACCTGTTTGAAGAATCACAGAAACGCTCTGAAACCCGTATTGGCGAAGTTGTCACTGCTGAAGTTGTGCGCATCGAACACAGCTTTGTTGTGGTTAACGCCGGCCTAAAATCTGAAGCCTACGTTCCCTTGTCCGAATTCAAAAGTGACAAAGGCGAGCTCGAATGCCAAGTCGGCGAATTCGTCTCGGTGGCTATCGTCGCCATGGAGAACGGCTACGGCGACACCATTGTCAGCCGGGACACCGCCAAGCGCCTTGCGTCGTGGATGAGCCTGGAAAAATCTCTCGAATCCGGCGAGTTTGTCACTGGCACCACCAGCGGCAAAGTCAAGGGCGGCTTGACCGTGCTGGTCAATGGCATTCGCGCCTTTTTGCCCGGTTCACTGGTTGACACCCGCCCCACCAAGGACTTGTCTCCGTATGAGAACAAGACCATGGAGTTCAAGGTCATCAAGCTGGATCGCAAGCGCAACAACGTCGTGTTGTCACGTCGTGCTGTGGTTGAGGCATCGATGGGTGAAGAGCGCGCCAAACTGATGCAGACCCTCAAGGAAGGCTCTGTGGTACACGGCGTGGTCAAGAACATCACTGAATACGGCGCATTTGTGGATCTCGGCGGTATTGACGGCCTGCTGCACATTACCGACATGGCCTGGCGCCGTGTGCGCCACCCAAGCGAAGTGGTGACGGCAGGGCAAGAAATCACTGCCAAGATCCTGAAGTTTGACACCGAGAAAAACCGTGTCTCACTGGGTCTGAAACAGATGGGCGACGATCCATGGATGGGCGTCAACCGCCGCTACCCGCAAGGCACGCGCATGTTTGGCAAGATCACCAACATTGCCGACTACGGCGCGTTTGTCGAACTCGAACCAGGCATCGAAGGCCTGGTACACGTCTCCGAGATGGACTGGACCAACAAGAACATTGCGCCCGCCAAGCTGGTCACTTTGGGCGACGAAGTCGAAGTCATGGTTCTGGAAATTGACGAAGACAAGCGCCGCATTTCGCTGGGCATGAAGCAATGCAAGGCCAACCCATGGCAGGAATTTGCCCAAAACACCAAGCGCGGCGACCGCGTCAAGGGCCCGATCAAGTCTATCACCGACTTTGGCGTGTTCGTCGGCTTGGCTGCTGGCATTGACGGACTGGTGCATCTGTCCGATTTGAGCTGGAATGAAGCCGGTGAAGCTGCTGTCCGCAACTACAAAAAGGGCCAGGAAGTTGAAGCCCTGGTGCTCGCTGTAGACGTTGACCGCGAGCGTATTTCGTTGGGCATCAAGCAGTTGGATTCTGATCCGTTTACCACCTTTGTGTCAATCAATGACAAAGGCCAGGTTGTGACCGGTAAAGTCAAGACAGTTGACCCCAAAGGCGCTGAAATTGACCTGGGCGATGACATCATCGGATACCTTCGCGCTTCGGAAATTTCACGTGACCGCGTGGAAGACGCCCGCAATGTGCTCAAGGAAGGCGACGAAGTTACCGCTGTGGTGGTTAATGTGGATCGCAAGACCCGCAATATTCAGCTGTCCATCAAGGCCAAAGACATGGCTGACCAGAGCGAAGCCATGGCCACCCTGAGTCAGGCGTCCGCCCGTGAAAATGCCGGTACCACCAGCCTGGGTGCATTGTTGCGTGCCAAGCTGGACAACAACAACTGATTGTTGATGTACCGTTGACCAGAGCGACCGGAGCCTTGCGCCGGTCGCTTTTTTATTTGTAGAGTCTCGCCATGACCCGCTCCGATCTTGTTGAAGAACTGACCAATCGTTTTGTGCAGTTGACGCACCGCGACACCGAATTTGCCGTCAAGGCAATTCTTGACGCGATGAACGACGCGTTGGTGCGCGGCCATCGCATCGAAATTCGCGGGTTTGGCAGTTTCTCGATCAATCGCCGACCGCCACGGCTCGGACGCAATCCGCGCAGTGGGGAGAGTGTTGCGATTCCTGAAAAACGGGTTCCGCACTTCAAACCGGGCAAAGCCTTGCGTGAGTCGGTCGATCAGAGGACTGCCGAGTTCAATCTGGATGCGCCACCTTGAGACCTGGAATTGACCCTATAGAATTGAACTGCTAGGGGAACGTTGATGAAACACCTTGTTTGGTGCTTGAAGTGGCTGCTCGGTGCAGCCGTTTTTTTTACCCTTTTTGCCTTTGCGCTGAACAATCAGCAGGACGCAACCTTGCGTTTCTTCTTCGGTACGCAATGGCGCTTGCCGATGGTGCTGATCGTCCTGTTTGCATTCGCCGTGGGTCTGGCATTGGGCATTCTGGCCATGGTGCCGCGTTGGTGGACCCAGCGCCGTGCGGCCGTGCGCGCCCGAAAGTCTGTGCCAGTACTTGAAGCCCAGAATACGCATGGTCTTTGACTTTAGCTGGGTTTTGCTGGGGCTGCCCATTGCCTTTGGACTGGGGTGGCTGGCGTCGCGGTTTGATCTGCGTCAGATGCGGCTGGAAAACCGGCAAGCACCTAAAGCCTATTTCCGGGGTTTGAATTTTTTGCTGAATGAGCAGCAAGATCAGGCCATCGATGCCTTTATCGAAGCGGTGCAGAACGATCCGGACACTTCGGAGCTGCATTTCGCACTGGGTAACCTTTTCCGTCGCCGTGGTGAATACGAGCGCGCTGTACGGGTGCATGAGCACCTGTTGTCGCGCGGTGACTTGAGCGCAACGGATCGCCACCGCGCGCAGTATGCATTGGCGCTGGACTATCTGAAGGCCGGTCTGCTGGACCGCGCAGAAACCGCACTGCTCAAGCTTGAGGGGACGGCTTTTGAAGCGCAAGCCCGAATTGCCTTGTTGGCAAATTATGAGCGTTCGCGGGATTGGGTACATGCAGCCGGAATTGCCCAAAAACTTGAGAACACAGAACAAGGCAGCTTCAGCCCGCGCCTGGCGCACTATTTGTGTGAGCAGGCAGCGACGAGTACAAGTTCATCAGACAACGCCGCCGCAGTTCGCCTGTTGCAGCAAGCCATCGAAATTGCACCGACAGCACCGCGCCCGCGCATGGACCTGGCTCGTTTGCTCGAACAAACGGGTGACCCTGGCGCGGCATTTGACATTTTGAAGGAGGCGTTGATACGTTCGCCCGGTGCAACACCTTTGTTGGCACCGTTGATGGCGAAGCTGGCAACTGCCTCCCACCGCTTGCCCGAGGCGCTTGACTTGCTCAAATCTGCCTACCAGCAGTCGGCTTCGCTGGATGTGCTGGAAGCCATCGTCACACTGGAGGCATCCACAGTCGACCCCACGCCCAGCGCGCGGGACTGGTATGTGCACCACCTGCAACGTGAACCGTCATTGGTAGCTGCCGCAAAATGGATTGCAGGGGAAAAGCTGGAACACGAGCAGTTTCACCCGCAGGTTCAACGTGCGCTGGACCACGCCGTCATGCCGCTCACGCGATACCGGTGCGCCGCCTGCGGTTTCGAGGCCAAACAGCATTTCTGGCAATGCCCTGGCTGCCAGTCATGGGACAGTTACCCGGCACGGCGGGTGGAAGAGTTATGAACGCCCCCCGGCGTTGCGCGCTTCGTGTTGCTGTGCCTGATAAGAGTCAAGCAGTGCGCAGCAGCTAACATTGCAATGACCATGATTATTTCGAAAGTGCAACTCTCTAAAGCCCGCGTACTGGTGGTCGGCGATGCCATGCTGGACCGCTATTGGTTCGGCGCCGTGGATCGCATCTCTCCCGAGGCGCCAGTTCCGGTCGTGCGGGTGACACGCGAGGAGGAGCGCATCGGTGCAGCTGCCAACGTGGCGTACAACATTGTGACTTTGGGCGCCAAAGCGTCGCTACTTACCGTCGTGGGGGACGACGAGGCCAGTCACAAGCTGGAAGCCCTGGTGGCACAAACCGGCATCGAGCCCCATTTTGGACGAGATGCGCATTTGAAGACCACGGTCAAGCTGCGGGTCATCGGGCGCCAGCAGCAACTGATTCGTCTGGACTTTGAGAACACCCCGCAGTCTGAACTCCTGGCGACGCAAAGTGCGGCGTTCGCGCAACTCTTGCCGAACCACCAGGCTGTTCTCTTTTCAGACTATGGCAAGGGTGGGCTGGCGCATGTCAGTGAGATGATCGGAAGTGCGCGTGCAGCTGGCAAAGCGATTCTGATTGATCCCAAAGGGACCGATTATCTGCGTTACCAGTTTGCCACTGTCATCACGCCTAACCGGCTTGAACTGCAGCAGGTGATTGGCATCTGGCATGACGAAGTGCAACTTCAATCCCGTGTGGACCAGTTGCGCGCGCGATGCAAAATTGATGCCCTTTTGCTGACGCGCAGCGAGGAAGGCATGACTTTGTTTGATGACCAGGGTCGCCTTCACGTGACCGCACAGGCGCGCGAGGTGTTTGATGTAACCGGGGCAGGCGACACGGTGATCGCCACGCTGGCGGCTTTTGTCGCAGCGGGTTTGAGCCTGCGCGATGCGTTGCCATTGGCCAACCGCGCGGCTGGCCTGGTGGTTGCCAAGTTTGGCACCGCCACCGTCAGCTACGATGAGTTGTTTCCAAAAACATAAGATAGTGCCCACTATTGTCCCGCGCCCATCACCAGAGCCACCTCACCCATGACCCGAATCGTTGTAACCGGCGCTGCCGGCTTCATTGGCAGCAATATCATCCAGGCTCTCAACGCGCGAGGATTGACCGACATCATCGCTGTAGATGATTTGACCCATGGCGACAAATTTCGCAACCTGGCCGATCTGGAAATTGCTGATTATGTGGATCAGGATTATTTCTACCCCGCGCTGGCAAATGGTGCTTTCGGAAAGGTCGAAGCCGTTTTTCATGAAGGTGCCTGCAGCGACACCATGCAAAGCGACGGCAAATACATGATGGCCAACAACTTTGCGTTGTCCTCTGACCTGTTTGCCGCCTGCCAAAAGCAGGGCACGCGCCTGTTGTATGCGTCGTCGGCAGCCACCTATGGGAATGTCGGCGCCGCACTGGCATTCCGCGAGGTGCCCGCCAACGAGCATCCGCTGAACGTCTACGGTTATTCCAAACTGCTGTTCGACCAGAAGCTGCGCCGTGCGCTGGGCGCGTCTTTCGCTGACGTAAAAAGCCAAGTCGCGGGCTTTCGGTATTTCAATGTCTATGGTCCGCGAGAACAGCACAAGGGCCGCATGGCCAGCGTGGCCTATCACCAGTTCAACCAATACCGCGCGGATGGCAAAGTCAAGCTGTTCGGCAGTTATGGGGGCTACGCGGCGGGTGAGCAGATGCGTGACTTTGTCTTCATTGACGATGTGGTGTCGGTCAACCTCTGGTTTTTTGACCATCCGGGCACATCCGGCATATTCAACCTGGGAACCGGCCGCGCGCAGCCGTTCAACGATGTGTCGGTCGCGGTTGTCAACACCCTGCGCGGGTTGCAGGGCGAAACCGCCCTGTCGCTGGCCGACGCGGTGGCCGCCGGGTTGATCGACTATGTGCCCATGCCAGAGGCCTTGCACGGAAAATACCAGTGCTATACCCAGGCTGACCTGTCCGAACTGCGCGCAACAGGATGTGACCATGTGTTTTCAGACGTAGCTGCCGGGGTTGGCACCTACGTCAAATGGCTTTTTGCCCACGCCTGATCGCAGAAATTTGCCCCGGCAAGACTGATTCCAAAAAAAACACGTCAACCGGTGACCCCGGCCCATCGTTATAGGCTAGACCTTCGGACTAACGAGTTCGGGGTCAGGACCGTCCTTCCCGCATTTCACAAACCTCAGGAGATTTTAGATGTTCAAGAAAATTCTGGCCGTAGTGGCCATGCTCTATGCGGCTGTAGCGTTTGCCGCTGTCGATGTCAACAAAGCCACCGCCGCTGAGCTGGACGGTATCAAAGGCATTGGCCCGGCCATTTCCACCAAAATTCTGGATGAGCGCAAAAAAGGCAACTTCAAGGACTGGAATGATTTCATCGAGCGCGTTAAAGGCGTGGGTGAAGGCAACGCAGCCAAGTTCTCTGCTGAAGGCATGACCGTGGGCGGCGCAGGCTACAAAGGCGTCGCTGCGGCTCCTGCTGCACCGGCGGCCAAGAAAGACGAGAAGCCCGCTGCCGCTGCGAAACCAGCCGCTGCTGCTGCACCTGCTGCTGCTGTCGCTGTCGCTGCCAAACCAGCCGCCGCAACTGCGCCCGCCGCACCTGCTCCTGCTGCCGCTGTTGCTGCCAAACCAGCCGCCGCCGCTGCACCTGCTGCCGCTGCAAGCGCTGCGAAGAAGTAATCTGGCGCGACGCGAACCGCCCGGCCCGACTCGGCCAGGCCAAAAAAAGCCCGCATCTGCGGGTTTTTTTTGGGGCTTTTTTCTGGGGAGCTTTAAACACCTCACTGCATGCCTGCGGCGGATATCACCGGAACGCTCTCCTTCGACACCCCCTGGTGCGTGGTGACGAAGGTTGTCGATTTCATGTTGATCGGTTTGATGGGTGCGTCGTCTTCGGCCAGTGCCAGGCTTGCATCCGAGCGGACCGGTGACGCGGACGCTGCAAGCGCCAATGTGAGCACCAGCGCGCTGACGACAATTAAAACGATGAGGCTGAAAAGTAGCATGTGTCCTCCTGGTTTACTGAACGCCAGTGTATGGATTTCAGCGTTCTATTGCAGTAGAAAAAAGTCACGTTGTCAAGGTATTGTTTTGAATTGGTCATGTGTCACAAAAGATGGGCGACTGTCATGACGCTGTCGCAAACAGCAGCTTGAAGTCGCGCGCATCCTCTGCCTCGTTGTAGGCGCCGCCCAACGGATCCACTGGCAACAATCGATGCTTCAACACCAGCGCGGCCATCCGCATTCTTGACGCCGACGCAATTTGACCGGCCTCCCACGCCATGGCAAAGGCCGTCGTCAAATGGTACAGGGCTGACGCCGCCGTTCGGGCCAAAGGGTCGCCACCACCTTGCGCGGCCGCTTCTGCCAAGGCCCTGACTTGCGCCTGCGCGGTCAAAAGCTGTTGCCGCAAGGGATTGGCGATCTGGCTTTGCGCCATCAACTGGTCAAGGTGCGCCATCAGTGCGTTCAAAGAATCTTCACGGCGAATCGCCCGCAGCACATCCAGCGCAACGATATTGCTGGTGCCTTCCCAGATGGAACCCAAATGGGCATCACGCACCAGGCGCGCATCGCCCCATTCTTCAATGTAGCCGCAGCCACCCCGCACTTCCATGGCATCGCCTGTCACTTTGCGCGCGTCGCGGCAGGCGCGAAACTTGATGAGCGGCGTGAGAATTCGCACCAGCGGGTAAGCCCCGGCGTCCCCTGCGTCGGCACGGCGCAGGGCCTCGGCGGTTTGAAACATCATGGTGCGGGCTGCTTCTGCGGGCAGCAACAGCTTCATCAACTGGCGCTGCATCAGTGGCAGGTCAACCAGCTTTTTGCCAAAAGCCTGCCGATGCCGGGCAATGAACAGCGCCTCGCCCATGGCGCGGCGCATCAGGCCGGCCGCCCGCACGCCATTGGACAGCCGGGAGTTGTTGACCATGTCCGCCATCTGCACAAAGCCGCGGCCTTCTTCACCGACCAGCCAGGCCATCGCACCATTGAGTTGAATTTCGCCACTGGCCATGGAACGCGTGCCAAGCTTGTCTTTCAGGCGCACGATGCGGTAGCTGTTGGCCGAGCCGCAGGCCAGATGCCTGGGCAGCAGAAACAGCGAAACACCGCGAATGCCCAGCGACGCGTCGCCCGTGCGCGCCAGCACCATCGCCAGTTCGGCATCCGGGTTGGAACAAAACCATTTGTCACCCGTGAGCCGCCACGCGCCTGCTGCGTCCCCCTTTTTGGCGTCGCTTTCAACGGCTTGCGCCCGTGTCGCGGTGGCTGCGACGTCCGAGCCCGCACCTTGCTCGGTCATGAACATGGCCCCTTGCGCCAAGGTCTCCATGTCCTGCGAGATCAACCCCGCCAGGTGGCGCTCCACCAACGTCGGATGGCCGAACTTGCGCAAAGTTCGCGCCAGCGAATCGGTCATAGAAACCGGGCAGCACAGCCCAAACTCGGCCTGGACAAACAGGTAGGTCAGCGCGTATTTGGCGGTCGGGGGCAGGGGCTCGGGCCAGTCAAACACACCCGCCCGGTGGGACATGGCAGCCAGCCCGAATTGCGAAAACGCCAGACGCTCCATCTCCAGATAGGCCGGGTGCTTGACGACGGTCTGCACCTCTTGCCCGGTGCGGGTGCGGTGGGTGAGCGTGGGCGGGTTTTGATCGGACGTGCGCGCCAAGGAATCAAGCGCGCCACCGGCCAGCGCCCCCAGTTTTTTGAAATGCGGCAATAGATGGGCATGCAAGTCAGGTGGCAGATAAAGCCTGAGCAGCGCCTGCAGTTGCGGGTCGTCGTCAAAGAAGTTGGCACCGCTGCGGTCAGGGATTGCCAGGGCCGGGTCGGGCGCTGCAGCCTGATTTTTGACGGTGTGAATTTGAGCATTCATGGCCGGGTTCCTGTGCAATTCGCGGATGATCAGAGACCGGTGACGCGAAAATGGATGCGAATTAATTGCTATATAATAAATAGCAAACTATTTAATAAATACAAGAGCTAGAGGCATATTTTATCGGTTTTTCGTGGAAATCAGCCCGAATTTTGCCAAAAATTAACCTGCAGGTTAATTTTAAGCGGCTTCCTTCAGTGCCAACTGGTTCAGCCGACTCGGCGCCAGCGCACCCGCGGAATCAAGGATCGGGTAGGCGATGGAGCAGATATGGGAGTTGATGCGCTTCAAGTCGCTAATCAAATCCAGGTGCAGTGAGCTGGTCTCGATGCTTTGAACGGTGTTGATGGCGAGGCGCTCCAGATGCGTAGCGGCATACTGGCGTTCCAGGTCACGGAAACGGGCCTTTTCTTCCAGCAGCTTTTGTGCATCGCGCAGATTGCTGTTCAGGAACACGCTCATCCCGAGGCGAAGGTTGTCCACCAGGCGCGCGTGCAGCTCACAAATCTCATTCATGCCGGCTTCTGAGAACTCGCGCCCTGGGTTGATCTTCTTGTCTTCAATGTCCTGGATAACGCGTTCAATGATGTCACCAATCTGCTCCATGTTGATGGTGAAGCTGATGATGTCGGTCCAGCGGCGGGCCTCGTTTTCGCCCAGTGCCTCGCGCGAGAGTTTGGTCAGGTAGTACTTGATGTCGGAGTACAGCTCGTCCACCGTGTCGTCCATCTTGCGCAGTTCGATGGCCAGCTTGCGGTCGTTGAACTTGATCACTTTGAGCGCGCCCAGCAGCATGTTTTCCACCACATCAGCCTGGTGCATGGCTTCGCGCACGGCACATGAAATGGCCAGCGTGGGTGTCGCCAGGGCGGACGCATCAAGATGCCGCTGGCGGCCCGCCACCGTGTTTTGGGCCGACTTGGGCAACATTGCCATCACCCAGCGCGCCACCACCTGGGTGACGCCAATGAACAGGGCGCCCACGGTCAGGTTGAAGACCAGATGAAACAGCACCACCTGGGTGGCCGCGTCGCCCATCACCTGGGGGACGTAGCGCATCCACAGGCCCAACAGCGGTGCCGCAATTGCCACGCCGAGCACTTTGAACACCAGGTTGCCCAGCGGCACCTGGCGGGTCGCCACGTTGGCCTTCAAGGTCGTCAACACCGCCAGCAGGCCACTGCCCAGATTGGCGCCGAGCACCAGCCCGAGCGCAACCTCGATCGGGATCACCTGGCTTAGTGCCAGCGTGGCGGTCAGCAGCACGATCGCCAGGCTTGAATAGGACACCACGGCCAGCACCGCGCCGACAAAAATCTCCAGCATCAAATCGCTTGTCAACGTGGCCAGCAGTGCCTTGACCGCCGCCGCTTGGGTGAGCACGTTGGCCGATTGCGTGACCAGGCGCAGTGCCAGCAGCATCAACCCCAAGCCAATCAACACCCGCCCAACGCGCCCCAACGTGGTGGACTGGCGCGTGATGAACAGCACCACACCGATGAAAATGAACAGCGGCGACAGCCAGGAGAGGTCGCGCGAGAATGCCACCGCCATCAGGCTGGTGCCAATGTCGGCACCCAGCATCACGGCCAGTGCGGACGGCAGGCGCATCAGGCCCTGGCCAACGAAGGACGACACGATCAGCGCCGTGGCGGTACTGCTTTGCACCAGCGCGGTCACGCCGATGCCCGACAGCGCGGCCGTGAACCGGTTGCTGACGCTTTTGGCCAGCACATTGCGCAAGTTGACACCCAGCACCCGCAAAATGCCGGTGCGCACCAGGTGCGTGCCCCAGACCAGCAGGGCGATTGCAGCCAACAGGTTCAGAAGGTGGGTCAAGGCAATGGGGCCAAAGCGATTGGATTGAAATCGTCAGATCAAAAAAGCGCTTTAGGATTTTGCGCGACGCACCCGCAGCAATTCGTCCAGTATCAGGCAGGTTGCGCCCACGGTAATGGCGCTGTCGGCAATATTAAACGCCGGAAAGTGGCCGCCGGGGAACACCGGCACCAGCCACTTCCAGTGAAAATCCAGAAAGTCCACCACGTAACCGTGCCACAGTCGGTCAATCACGTTGCCTATCGCGCCGCCCAGAATGAGCGAGATGGCGAATGAAAACAGCTTTTGCCCAGGGTGTGACTTCAGCATCCACACCATGAAGACGGCGGCCACCACGCCAATGCCCGAGAAGAACCAGCGCTGCCAGCCGCCGCTACCTGCCAAAAACGAAAACGCCGCGCCCGTGTTGTGCGCGCGAACCACGTTGAAAAAGTTCGTCACGTAGGTGCTGTCGCCCAAGGCGTAGTTGCCAACGATCAGCACCTTGGTGAACTGGTCTGCTATCAAAATGATGAGCGCCAGGCCGAGCCAGGTGAGCATGCCGCTGCCGGATGTGTTGCTTGATTTCGCCATTACGCAAACTTTCTAACTTCGCCTGCGCCGTGCAGGTTGCTGATGCAGCGGCCACAGATCGTGGGATGGGCCGGATTAATACCCAAATCGGGTATATAGTGCCAGCAGCGCTCGCATTTTTTATCTTCTGAGGTATTAGCCCTCGCATTAATTTCATCACCAGCTACTATAGTAATAGCAGATGTGATGAAGACAAACTTCAAATCATCACCCAGGCTCGCCAGCAGTGCATGGTCTTGCGGGTTCAGCGTGAGCTGCAGGTTGGCCTGCAACGACGAGCCCACCTTGCCGCCGGCGCGCAGGGTTTCAATCTCCTTGTTGGCGGCATCGCGGATCTCGCGGATACGGCTCCATTTGGCCAGCAATGCTTCGTCCGGCGCGGCAAGCTTTGCGTAGGTTTCTGTGTAGATGCTCGGCGTGTTGCCTATCAACTTCCAGGCTTCTTCTGCCGTAAAACTCAAGAACGGCGCCATCCAGCGCAGCATGGCGTGCGTGATGGCGTGCAGGGCGGTTTGCGCTGAGCGCCGAGCCAACGACTTAGCCGCAGTGGTGTACAGACGGTCTTTGAGAATATCGAGATAGAACGAGCCTAAATCTTCGCTGCAATAAATCTGCAGTTTGGAGACGACCGGGTGAAATTCATAGACCTCGTAATGCGCCAGGATGTCGGACTGAAGTTGCGCCGCCCGCGCCAGGGCGTAGCGGTCAATCTCCAGCATTTGATCAAGCGGAACGGCATCGGTTGCCGGGTCAAAGTCGCTGATGTTGGCCATCAGAAATTTCAGCGTGTTGCGGATGCGGCGGTAGGTGTCGACCACGCGGGCGAGGATTTTTTCGTCGCCCGCAATGTCGCCTGAATAGTCGCTCGCCGCCACCCACAGGCGGATGATTTCTGCGCCGAGTTTGCTGCTCACCACTTGCGGCTCGATGCCGTTGCCCAGGCTCTTGCTCATCTTGTGGCCCTTGCTGTCCACGGTGAAGCCGTGCGTCAGAATGCTTTTGTAGGGCGCGCGATCGTACATGGCGCAGGCGGTGAGCAGCGAGCTGTGAAACCAGCCGCGATGCTGGTCATGGCCTTCCAAGTAAAGATCAGCCTCCGGGCCTTGCCTGTGTCCGCTGCCGGGGTGCGAACCCTTGAGCACGGTGGTGTGCGTGGTGCCGGAGTCAAACCATACCTCCAGAATATCGCTGCTCTTGGTGTAGTGCGGCGCATCGGCTGCGCAACCCGCCTGCTCGAAGATCGACTCCGTGCTGGCCTTGCTCCAGGCTTCGATGCCGCCCGCCTCCACCATTGTGGCGGCGATGTCCAGAATCTCCATCGTGTGGGGGTGCAACTCGCCGCTGTCTTTGTGCAAAAAGAACGGCAGTGGCACGCCCCAACTGCGCTGACGGCTGATGCACCAGTCCGGCCGGCCCGCGATCATGTCGCGCAAGCGCGTTTTGCCGTTCTCGGGGTAAAAATTGGTTTGCTCAATGGCATCCAGCGCCAACTGCCGCAGCGTTTTGGCGGCTTTGTCTTTTGTGAACACACCAACGCCCTCATCCATTCGGATGAACCACTGCGCCGCTGCGCGGTAGATCACCGGCGTTTTGTGCCGCCAGCAATGCGGGTAGCTGTGCGTGATGTTTTCAGTGGCAAACAGCCTGCCCGCATCGCGCAGCGTGTTGATGATGACCGGTGCCGCCTTCCAGATGTGCTGGCCACCGAACAGCGGGAAATCCGTCGCGTACGCGCCGTTGCCCTGCAC
>JANOMD010000220.1:0-2533 GCA_031420135.1 Rhodoferax sp.
GGGCATTCTGGACGGGCTGGACGCGTCGTCGCTGCACAACAAGGCGACGGCGGCGGGCATGCACACGCTTTATGAGGACGGACTGCGCAAGGTTGCGGCAGGCGTCACCAGCCTGGAAGAGCTGATGCGCGTGACCGAGGATCAGACGGATGCCTGATTTCGCCTGGAAAGCGGCACGGGCCGACGCGCAAATCGTTGAAGGCCACTTGCAGGCTGCCAGTGCGGTGCAGGCCATGAACCAGTTGCGCGCGCAGGGCCTCACCCCGCTGCAAATCAGCGAGGGCAGCGCGGGCGCGTTTGCGATGGAAGGTGGGCGGGCGCCCATGTCGCCTGGACAACCAGTGGCGGCGGGCGCACGCGGCCTGTTTGGTTCAGGTGCCATCTCGCAGGCCGATGTGCTGGTGATGACCAGTGAGCTCTCCATCATGCTCAAGGCCGGGCTGTCGCTGGACAATGCCTTGCGGGTATTGATTGGCATGAGCGCCAAGCCTGCCATGGTCACGTTGACGCAAACCATTCTGGATGATGTCAAAGGCGGTTCGCCCCTGAGCCAGGCCCTTAAACGCCATCCGCAGCAATTCGGCGATTTCTACATCAATATGGTGCGCTCAGGCGAGGCGGGCGGCCAGCTCAGTGCCGTGCTGGAGCGCCTGGTGGAGCACCTTGAGCGCCTGCGTGCATTGCGCGAAAGCGTCGTGTCCGCCACCATTTACCCGGCCATTTTGATGGTGGTGGCGGTGTTGTCTCTGGTGGCGATGCTGGGGTTCGTCGTGCCGCAGTTCGAAACCCTGTTCAAGGGCATGGGCGACGCTTTGCCCACGCCAACCCGGATCGTCATGTCGGTCGGGCGGCTATTTACAGATTACGGGCTCATCATCGGCTTGCTCATGTTGCTGGCGTTCTGGTTGCTACGCATGGGGTGGCGCTCGCCCGCTGGCAACCAGTGGTGGCAGGCCCGCGCCTTGCAATTGCCGCTGTTGGGCAAGTTGTTGCTCAAATACGACCTCACACTGTTTGCCCGGTCCCTCGGGACCCTGCTCGGAAATGGCGTTCCCCTGCTCCAAGCCCTTCAGATCGCGACCCAGACTGTTGGCAATGTCACATTGCGAAAGGCGCTGGAGGGTGTTGGGCCCAAGGTAAAAGGCGGGGGGCGGCTGGTCGATGCGCTCGCCGCCAGTGGCATTTTTGAACCTTTGGCCATCAGCCTGGTCAGAGTGGGTGAAGAAACCGGACGCATGGGGCCGATGCTGCTGGAGCTGGCCAGACTTTTCAACCGGGATGTTGAAACTGGCATCAAGCGCGGTTTGACCCTGCTGGAGCCGCTACTGATCGTGGTTCTGGGCCTGCTGATCGCCGCCATCATCGTATCCATCCTGCTGGGTATCCTTTCGGTAAACGACCTCGCCGTATAATTTTCCGCAAACTTTTGACCCTGTTCAATGCATTTGTCCACTTGCCAACGCCACGCTTCGGATCGCGCCCTCAGTCGCCGCTCCACAGGCTTTACATTGATCGAACTGCTGGTCGTACTGGCCATTTTGACCCTGCTGGCAGGTCTGGTGGGGCCGCGTGTTTTGGGCTTGCTCGGCGGTGCCAAATCCAAGGCGGCGGCAGTTCAAATTGCCGACCTGGACAAATCGCTTGAGCTGTTCAAGCTCGACGTCGGCCGTTACCCCACGACCAAGGAAGGGCTGGATGCCATGGTCACCAAACCGGCTGCGGTCAACGGATGGAACGGGCCGTACCTTAAGGGTGGTGTGCCGGCCGACCCTTGGGGCAAACCGTATATTTTCAACAGTCCGACTGCCACGGGTGGCATTGAAATCATCTCTTTGGGTGCCGACGGGGCACCTGGCGGCGACGGTGAAAACGCCGACATTCAAAATCGGCCTTGACCGGCAGCCCGGTCAGCGTTCGAGCCTGTTGAGCCCGTCATCAAAGGGGTTCACGCTGATCGAACTGCTGGTGGTGCTGGCCATTGGCGCTACCCTGGTGGCGCTGGTTCCACCGGCTTTCGAGCGTTTGCGTGAGGTCAGCCAGTACCGCGACACCGTGCGCGCCCTCATCGTTGACCTTCGGCAGGCGCGCCAGCAGGCGCAGGCATTTGGACAAACCGTGGTGTTTCGCGTCAATCTGGCGGATCGCCAGTTTGGCATTGAAGGGCGGCCGTTCAAAGCAGTTCCGCCTTCGCTGGACATCAAAGCCACGATTGGCAAGACTGAAGCCCAAGGAGCCAACCCGTCGCCCGCCATTGTGTTCACGCCAGAGGGAGGCTCGTCCGGCGGCACGATTGAGCTTGTCAGGCCATCCGGTTCCGGTGTGAACATCAAGGTGGACTGGTTGTTTGGGCACATCACGCAGGAGCCGCACACGCCATGACAATGCGGTTCAAGTTCCGCAGGCAGCGCCGAAAACCGGCCAGCCAGCACGGCTTCTCCTTGCTGGAGCTGCTGGTGGCGTTCTCAATCATGGCACTTTCACTCGGTCTGCTTTACCGGGTGGCAGGTGGCAGCGCCAGAAACGTGAGTGACGC
>JANOMD010000221.1:0-14374 GCA_031420135.1 Rhodoferax sp.
GGTGCCCCACCACAGCCCGAACTGGTCCAGGTGACGCTGCACCACTTTCACCGGCAGCGGTCGGGCGTACCACGCAATGCGGCTTGCCAGCGTCCAGTTGAAAACCGCCAGTGTGGGCTGGACCGTTGCGGCTGCATTCGCCTGGGCCAGCGCACGGCCCCTGCGCGCCGCGTCGTCCCAACCATACAAGTCGGCAAACGGGTTGAACTGCGCGCCCGCCACAGCCTGGCCTGGCGCACTGGTTGTTTGCCCGCCGGTTTCAGAGCTCACGCCACCATAGAGCATCAGCCCGGCCAGAGCGGCGCAGCAAAGCGCCTGAAAAATACCCAGCCCGATCAACAGCGTTCGCCGCCGCTGCCACAGCAACTGGCAGCCGATGGCGGCGGCTGGCACCAGTGCCGCCCATGCGGTCGCCGACCAGTGGGGCAAAGTGGCGCCCCGGCCCGAAAAGTAGGTCAACAGCAACAGCGTGGGCAGACCAAAACAGGCACAGAACAGCGGCGCGCTGATAGGCTGGCCGACCCTCACCTCGGTGCCATTCCTTCGCGGTGACAGCCGCAACGCCGCCAGCCAGCCCACCAGCAAAAGCAACCCATAGCCCAACAATTGCACCAGCACAAAGCCCGCCATCCGGCTGGCGCGCCACTCGGCAACGCCTTTGGCGTGGCCAAATTGATAGGCCAGTGAAATCCAGTCGTGAGCGGCGTTCCACAGAATCACCGGGCTGATCAGAATCGCTGCGACCAGCGCTGCCACCCAGGGCTGCGGTTGGGCGAGAAATCGCGGGCCGTGTGCCAGCAACAACGCCAACACTGCACCCAGCGCAATCAGCACGGCCGTGTATTTGGACAACCCCGCCAGGCCCAGAAAAAAGCCCAGCCACAGCCACAGCGGCCAGTTGCGCGCAGGTGCATCGCTGCACAGCCGCCAGGTCACCCCCATGATGGCGCAGGTGATGGGAAGCAGCAGCGTGTCTGGCACCAGCGCCAGGCCCAGCAGGTGCGGGATCGGGCTTAGCATCCACAGCAGCAGCGCTGCGCGGGGGGTGAAAAGCGGGTGTGACACTGGCGCATGCCTGGCTGGCGAAGTGAGTGGCGACCTGAGTGGCGAAGCTGCCCCATTGACAGCGGACAGTTCTGCGGTGACGGCCATCACGCCAAGGCCTGCCAGCGTCCAACACAGCATCGGGACGACGCGCATCAGCACGTCATGCCCGCCCAATTTTGCCCAAGGCCACTGCACCCAGCCCGCCAGCGGTGGGTGGTCAAAATAACTCCAGCCGGGGTTGATGGCGTACAGCGCGTAATGGGTTTCGTCGGGTGACAAATGAAACGAGAACGCCATCAAGACATGCGCCAGCAACCCGCCCAGCAGCAGCGCTAACGACCAGCGGTCGGTGACGATCTGGCGCAACCCGCTCATAGGCCGCCCATCACCGGCGCTTGGGCTTGATCCACACCAGCCAGGCGGTGGCACCGTAATTCCAGACCGTGCCCACCAGGATTCCAGCCAGCGCGGACATGGCCCAGTAACCGTAGCCACTGTGAATGTAGGAGGCGACGCCCACGTTGGCAACGGCGCCAATGGCGCAGGCCAGCATGAACTTGATCAAGCCACCGAGCAGACCCCAACCTCTGAGTTGCTGGTCGCGGTAGGTCAGCGCATTGTTCAGGAAGAAGTTACCCACCATGGCGACCATGACCGCCACGGTTTGTGCCGCCACAAAATTGCCTTTTGACTGGCTTAGCACCAGACTCAGAACGGCCAGATGAACCAGCACGCCAAAGCCGCCAATCGCGGCAAAAGAGACCAGTCGCGTGGGCACGTAGCGGCCAATGGTCTTGTCCACCAGCAGCATCAGGAAATCCCACGCCACACGGTTGTCCAGCTTGCTGTCGCCTGCGTGGCGGTTGCGAAACTGGTAGGGCAGCTCTTTCACGCGCAGCGGCGTTTTTGACGACACGACCAGGTCCACCAGAATCTTGAATCCGATGCTGGACAGCCCGTACACGGCACCTTCAAACGCGCTGCGGCGGATCATGAAAAAACCGCTCATCGGGTCGTTCAGCGTGAGCCCCAGCAGGCGCTGGCTCAAAGTCGTCGCCAGCGTGCTGATCTTCTGGCGCGAGCTGTCCCAGCCGGCCACGCCGCCGCCTTCCATGTAACGCGTGCCAACCACCAGGTCGAATGGCTCGTGCTGCAGCACCTTGAGCATCTGGGGCAACAGGGTTTCATCGTGCTGCAGGTCGGCATCCATCACGGCCAGACAGTCCGCGCCGCTGGCCAGCATGCCTTCAACGCAGGCGCTGGATAGGCCCCGCCTGCCGACCCGGCGCAGGCAGCGAACGCGCGGGTTGCGGGCCGACAGGGCATGCAGGCGCTGCGACGTGCCGTCAGGCGAATCATCATCAACAAATATGGCTTCCCAGTTGACGCCTGCCAAGGTTTGTTCGAGCAGCTCCAGCAGCCGTTCAACATTGCCTATTTCGTTGAAGGTCGGGATCACCACCGCCAGCGCACACGCCATTGGCTCTTCGTCTGCCTGATCAATGACAGCCGCAAGGTCAGACGTTCGCTCAATCATTCAGTCGGATCAACAGGGTATACAGGATAGACAGGATCAAATAGCGGTGCCGCGGGAGCTGCGCCGGCGCTTGCGCTGCGCGCGTCGGCGGTGGCCCACGCGCAGCTTCTTTATTTGTAAAAATTTCAGCCACTGGAAAGTGCCATAGCCCAACAGCAGCAGGAAGCCACCGGTAGCCAGCCACGGCAGCACCTCGTCAAGGAACTGCTCCCACATCAGGCTCGCTGCCAAGCCGTCTAGCTTGCGCGAACCGCCTGTGCTGGCGGTGCCCGGGCCGTACCCGGTGGGGGTGTCGCCAGCTTGGG
This sequence comes from Rhodoferax sp., assembly GCA_031420135.1. GTDB lineage: Bacteria > Pseudomonadota > Gammaproteobacteria > Burkholderiales > Burkholderiaceae_C > JANYCG01. The sequence goes on from JANOMD010000221.1 coordinate 2,890, forward strand.
TGAAACTGCGCCCGCCGATGGTGGCATCGAATTCACGCACCGCCTGCACCACGCCCGAATTGGAGATTTCCTGCTGGAGCGGTATGACGAAATCTTTCAAGGCACTGGCAACGCCCAGGCCGTCGTCATGTCCGCGTGCCGGGTTGCCGGGGCCGCCGGGAGCTGCAGGTGCGCCAGGCGCCCTGGTGGCGGCGATCCGTCCGCCCGTCGGCGCAGATGCGCCCTCGGCCAGATGATCGCGCAGCAGCTTGGCGTCGCTGGGCAGGCCTTTGGTGTGCTCCGGCGCTTCGGACTCGGTGCCATAGACCGGTGCCACGCCACGCTCTGCTTTGGAAGCGTCACCCGTGCCAGGCGCGTTCTGGGCCTGCGCAGACAGGGCGCTCAGCAGCAGAATGACGGCGGGAAGTAGTGTTTTGAATCGCATGGTGGCGCTGGAATGCGGCCATTTTAGACGGCAGCACCACCGATCAAGTGCGTGGCGGCCACACCGGCGCGTGCGAGCCTGGCGGCATCGACGGGCGGACCCAATGGGCGGGCGTGCCAGACAGCAAGGCGCTGTGGCGGATGGCGGCCAATTCGCCAAACCCCGAGGCCGTGGTTTCCAGGTAAGGTGCGCGGTCCGGCATCTTCACGCCTGCGGCTGGCGTGACACGCCCCAGGCCGCGCAACCAATGCGCCGTCTGCGCCAGCGACAGACGCACATGCCAGCTACCGCCCTCTTGCTGCTGGCGCAACAATGCAACACAGGTGGCAAACGCCATCAAGTGGCCCGTGGCGTAGTCCAGAATCTGCATTGGCAAGGCGCGTGGCGTAGCGCTGCCCAGGGCCCGTGCTTCGGCATCGTTGAAGCCCATGGCCGTCTGCAACAACGAGTCAAAACCCCGGCGCTCGCGCCACGGACCCTGTTCGCCGTAGGCACTGAGCGACACGTAGACGATGCCGGGGTGAATTTGCGCCAGCGCGGCGGCGTCGAAATGGAGCGCTGCAATCGCGCCTGGCCGGTAACCCTGCACAAACACCTGGCAGTCCCTTGCCAGCCGCTTCAAGGTGGCCTGGCCCGCGTCCGTGCGCAGGTCGATGTGGCAAGACAGCTTGCCCCGGCTGGTCTCGGCGATGGCGTCGATGTTGGGCAGATGCGGGCTGTTGACCAGCAGCACATCTGCGCCATGGGCCGCCAGCGTACGCCCGCACACGGGGCCGGCCAGGATGCGGGTGAGGTCCAGCACGCGCAGCCCGGTCAAGGGCCGGTCACCCGGCGCCAGCGGCAGCCAGGCGCGGGCCGGTGCCTCGCCAATCCGCTCAAAGGTCATCAAGGGCTGCACGGCAACCGCCTGGCCCTGTGCGTGCTGGTCCCAGGCATCGAATGTTCGCAGTGCTGCGACCACCAGACCGGCCTGTGCTGCGGCTTGCTCAAACGCCAGCGCGTGCTGCGTGCGCATCGCTGCTTGCGCCGCTGCCCGCGTGGCAGTTTCAGGGTTGAGCCCCATCAGCCGCAGCGCGCCGTCGCGGTGGTGGGCAAAGTTGGTATGAATGCGCACCCAGCCGTCGGCGCATTGGTACAGGCCCGAAAACTGGTCCCACGCAGCTGGCACTTTGCCATCCAGACTGAACCAGCAGGCGCATTCCAGCGCCGCATGCGCCAGCTCGACGCTGACGGTCTGGCGGGCCTGCCCGCGCAGGCGCCCAAGCTCGCAGGCACCCAGCGCCGCCGCAGCAATGCTGGTCTGCGCCGCCGTGCCAACGGCAAACGATGACGGAATCTGTCCGTCGTGGCCGGTCAGGACAGCGCGCGATGTCAGCTCGGGCGCAAGGGCGGCCAGCTGCCACAGGTCGGCCAGCACGGTGGGCGCATCGATTGGCGCAGAGTCAGCGGTCATGGCTTTGCCCGTTCCATTCAAAGCTCCATTTTCAGGGTTTCCACGCCAAAAGCAACGACTGCCACATTGCCGGACAATGCCAGTGTGACACCTTCCCACCATTTAAACAGACGCTGCCCATGATTCCGCTTTCCGTCCTGGACCTCTCGCCTATCCTTGAAGGCAGCAACGCTGCCCAGTCGTTTCGCAACAGCCGCGATTTGGCGCAGCACGCAGAGCAGTGGGGCTACCGGCGGTACTGGCTGGCGGAACACCACGGCTTGCCGGGCATTGCCAGTGCCGCCACGGCGGTGCTGATTGGCCACGTGGCCGCTGCCACCCAAACCATTCAGTCGGTGCCGGCGGCATCATGCTGCCGAACCACTCGCCGCTGGTGATTGCAGAACAGTTTGGCACGCTGGAGTCGCTCTACCCGGGGCGCATTGACTTGGGGCTGGGCCGTGCGCCCGGCTCGGACCAGGTCACCGCGCGCGCCATGCGGCGCAATCTCAACTCCGACGCTGACGAGTTCCCGCAGGATGTGATCGAACTGATGGAGTATTTTTCGGACGCACCCCGCACCCCGGTTCGTGCCGTGCCTGGCATGGGGTTGAACGTGCCGATGTGGATTCTGGGCTCCAGCACCTTTGGCGCGCAACTGGCCGCGGCGCTGGGCTTGCCGTATGCGTTTGCCTCGCACTTTGCGCCGCAGCAGATGATGCAGGCCATCAGCATTTACCGCGCGTCGTTCAAGCCGTCTGCGCGGCTGGCCAAGCCCTACGTCATGTTGGGGTTCAATATTTTTGCCGCTGACAGCGACGACGAAGCGCACTTTCGGGCCAGCTCGATGCAGCAGGCTTTCGTCAACCTGCGCAGCGGCCAGCCCAAAAAGCTGCCGCCACCAGTTGAAGGCTACATGAGCCGCATCGGCCCGCAGGAACGCGCCCTGCTGGAGACCGTGCTGCCGTGCGCCGCCATCGGCTCGCCCGACACCGTGCGGGCGTCGCTGCTGGCCTTCATCGAACGCACTGGCGCCGATGAGCTGATGCTGACCTCGCAAATTTTTGACCACGCCCAGCGCTTGCGGTCGTATGAAATCACCAGCGAAATTGCTGTCGGGGTGGGCCGCGAAAACCCAAGCGTGATGGCATGACGCTTGCGGCTGGCGCATCTGGCGAACCGGTCAGGTCTGGCACGCTTGACCCCAGCTATTGCCCCCTGTGCGGCCAGGCGAATCGTTGCGTGATGGAAGTTGAAAAGCAAACCGGCTTGGCACAACCGCCGTGCTGGTGCACTACGGCGACCTTCAGCCCCGAGCTGCTGGCCCGCATTGACCCGGCCCGCCGTGACCTTGCCTGTGTCTGCGCCAAGTGCGCTGCGTTGGGCCGGCAGGGCAGCGCTGGTGGGTGACCGGTTCTCGATTCGGCTCAAACCGGCAGTTGCGCCGATTTCGCGATGAGTTATGCAGAGCTTCCTTAGTTGTTTTTTATTAAATATTAACCTGTAGATTAATTTTCGAATCGGAAAAACGCTGTTTTGACGAAAAAATGCATATAATAAGGCTACAGCTCACGTATTATATAAATAGTTTGCTATTTTTAATATATCAATTATCGGATCTGCAAGATATTTCCGTCACAGGAGTCAGTCGCCGCCATGTGCCAATTGCTCGGAATGAACAGCCGTCTGCCGGCCAGCCTGACCTTGAGCTTCACGGGCTTCTCGCAGCGCGGCGGGGGTACCGATCACCATGCCGATGGTTGGGGCATGGCGTTTTTCGAGAGCGAAGGTGCCAGTCCGGGCAAGGGCGTGCGGTGTTTTGTTGACAAGGAAAGCGCGGCCACCTCGCCCATCGCCAAGATGCTGCGCAGCTTCCCGATCAAGAGCCACAACGTGGTGGCCCATGTGCGCAAGGCGACGGTCGGCGCCGTCACGCTGGAGAACAGCCACCCGTTCGTTCGCGAGCTGTGGGGCCGCTACTGGGTGTTCGCCCACAACGGCGACCTCAAGGACTTTCAACCGGCTTTGCACGGCCACTTTCAGCCGGTCGGCAATACCGACAGCGAGCTGGCCTTCTGCTGGCTGATGCAGGAGCTGGCCAAGTCGCACGTGGGCGTGCCCAGCGTGCAGGAGCTCACGCTCACGTTGCGCGACCTGGTGCCGCAGATTTCGCGCTACGGCACTTTCAATTTCTTGCTGTCCAACGGCCAGGCGCTGTGGGCGCACGCCAGTACCAAGCTGGTTTATCTGGTGCGCCAGTTTCCGTTTGGCGAAGTCCATTTGAAAGACGAAGACATGCGGGTTGACCTGGCCGGGCTCAATGGTCCGCTGGACCGCCAGGCCATCGTCGTGACCGAGCCGCTCACCACCAACGAAGACTGGACCGCGCTGGCGCCTGGCGAGCTGATGGTTTTTGTGGATGGCGAGGTTCACGCCTGCAGCCAGAAGTCCTGCTCGTTGGCGCTTGAGACGCACTGACAATGCGCGGGCGATCGACATGACCAAAGTGCGCGCCTACACGTGGCGCTGCCTGATTCTTGCGGCTGGCGCTTTGTCGCTGGCAGGCCTGCTGTGCATGACACCGGTGGGTCGTGACATTGACCTCAAACTTGACGATGCCCTGCACAGCCTGACCGCACCCGCTGGCGATTTTTCAGATGTGGTGGTGGTCGATGTGGATGAACCGTCGATGGCGCGCCTGCAGTCTCAAATTGGCGCCTGGCCCTATGACCGGGACATCTATGCACTGGTGACGCCCTACCTGCTCAAGGCCGGCGCTGCGGCGGTGGCCTACGACATTCTTTTCTCGGAACCGCGCCAGGGTGACGACGCGTTCGCGGCCAGCCTGGGCAGCAAAGTGGTGCTGGCGGCGGCCTCGCTGCCTTACGGCGGCGCCGGTCATGATGCCAGCTACCGCCAGCGTCTGGCGACCAGCGCCTGGGCGCACGGCCCCAACTGGCTGGCCCAGCCCTGGGACGACCTGACGCTGCCACTTGCCAAATTCACGGCCAATGCCCCGGTCGGGGTGATCAGCATGACGTCCGACCCCGACGGCGTGGTTCGCCGCGTGCCGCTGTTGCACCGGGTCTATGGTGAAGTGCTGCCGTCGCTGTCAACGGCTATGCTTAAAGCCGCCGGGGTGCCGGTGCAACTGGACCAGGCCACGGGCGGCCTTGCCATCAATGGCGTCATGATGCCGGTGGATGGTGCAGGTCTGGTGCGGCTTCGCTACCCACGGAATTTTCAAAGCCTGCGCGTGGTGCCGTTTTACGAAGTGGCCTTGGCCGCCAGCGGCTCGGCGCGCTATGCCGATTTGGGTCCGTCGCTGGCGGGCAAAAAAATCTATATTGGCAGTTCCAGCGCCGTGCTGGGCGACTTCAACCAGACGCCGCTGGGCCGCCTGGCCGGGCTTTACGTGGCTGCTTCACTGCCCTCCATGCTGGCCAGTGGCATGGTGCTGCAGCAAAGAAGCTGGGCGCTGGATGCTGGCGTGACGCTGCTGGCCATCGCGCTGGCGCTGCTGCTGGCTTACCCGCGCCTTCAGCAAATTGCCGCTGTGCAGGTGGCGGCATTGCCGGCACTGCTATTGCTGGCGGCAGGCGCGGCGACCGTTCTGGGTGCCTTGGGGTACAGCACAGCGGTGCTGCTGCCCGCGCTGGCCGGAGCGTTCGTCCATGTCGGCGCGGTCATCTGGCGCCAGCTATTCCTGTACCGCAAGAGCCGCAGGTTGTTGGTGGAAAAGCTGGCGGCAGAAGAAGCCACGCGCCTGAAAAGCCAGTTTCTGTCGCACATGACGCATGAATTGCGGACGCCCTTGACCGCGATTCTGGGCTTCAACAACATCAACTGGAAGTCCGACACCCTGGGGCGCGAGGAGCGCATCAAGAACGGCGCCGTGATCGACCGCAATGGACGCCACTTGCTGGCGCTGATCAATGGCATTCTGGACCAGGCGCAGCTCGAAGCCGGGCAGGTGCGTATCGTCACCCGGCCAGAAAGCATTCGCGTGCTGGTGGGCGACGTCATCGCCACCCTGAAACCCCTGGTGCGCGACAAGCCGGTGGTGCTGGAGGCCAACTATGCGTCCGGCATGCCCGAAGCGGTTGAAATCGACGCCTTCAGGGTGCGCCAGATTCTGATCAACCTCACCGGCAACGCCATCAAGTTCACCGAACGGGGTAGCGTTACCCTCAACGTCAGCTGGCGTGATGGCGCGCTGACCATCGAAGTAGCCGACACCGGCCCCGGCATGTCGCCTGAAGGCCTGTCGCGTCTCTTCGCTGCATTCCAGCAGGCTGACGACAGCATTGCCGCCAAACATGGCGGGACCGGACTGGGGTTGACGATCAGCCGCAATCTGGCTGAGTTGATGCAAGGCTCGATCGCCGTCACTTCAGAGCTGGGCACTGGTTCTTGCTTCACGTTGCGCCTGCAGGCAGCAGCGGGCATGACCCATGCAGCCCATGTGGCGAACATGGCGAACATGGCGAGTGTGACCCATGCGGCCGCCCCCAGTGCAGCGGCCACCCCGTCGGCAGGCAGGCGCCCCGTACCCGACGCGGTGCCGGGCAGGCCAGCGGTGAATGCGGATGCACCACCCGCCCCCAAGGCGCGCAATGGCACCGTGCTGGTTGCAGAGGACGCAGACGACTTGCGTGCGCTGTCGGTGATTTATTTGAAACGGCTCGGTTTGACCGTGCTGCAAGCCGTCAACGGGCGCGAAGCAGTGGACATCGCCATGCGGGAGAATCCCGACGCAATTCTGATGGATCTGGAAATGCCGGTGATGGGTGGCCTTGAGGCCGTGCAGGCCCTGCGCGCGCAAGGCTACAGCCGCCCCATTCTTGCGACCACCGCCCACACCGGCGAGCCCCACCGCACGCTTGCGCTGGCGGCAGGGTGCAATGATCTTCTGTCAAAACCGATCTCTTACTCGGTGTTGCGGGCGGCCTTGGATGGTGCCATGAGCGCGCGTACCGCCCCTGTTTCCGTGGGCAGCTCCAACTTTGGAAACTTGTATGTCTGAAACAATAATTGTTGAGGTTGACCGGGATCTCGAAGACCTGATTCCGCTGTTCAGGCAAACCCGCGAGCGGGACATGGCCGGGCTGGCCGCCGGGTTGGCGTCAGGCGATCTTGCCGCCTTGAGGATGATCGGGCATGGCATGAAAGGTTCGGGCGGTGCGTTCGGATTCCCGCTGATCACCGAAATGGGCGACGCCATTGAGGCGGCTGCCCTGAAAGGCGACAACACTGTTGTCAGCCAGCAGCTTGAATTGCTGCGTGGTTACATGGCGAGGATCGAAATCAGGTACGTATGAGGAGAGTGCACGAACTGAAGGCGTCGGATTTTTCATGCGGGCAAGCCGGCCAGGTCACAGGGAAGTGAAGGCACGGCGTGAAAAGTCGGTGGCAACAGGTCTTGCTGATGTCTCTGGATCGAACCGCTCATTGGGGTTGGCCAGCCGTCAGCAGATCAATGAATTCTGCGGTTGGCAATGCGGGTGAAAACACATAGCCCTGGTAGCCATCGCACTCCATGTGTTTCAGGCAAGCCAACTGTTCGACGGTCTCGACGCCTTTTGCCGTTACGGCCATGCCCAGGCGATGGGCCAGCTCGATGATGGTGCGCGTGACGGCCATGTCGGCCTTGCGGCCCGGCAGGTCCATGACAAACGACCGGTCGATTTTCAGCTCGTCAAAGGGAAAGTACTTGATGTTGCCCAACGGCGAATAGCCAGTGCCAAAGTCGTCCATCGACAGCCCGAGGCCCAGCCCCTTCAATTCTTTCAGCAGCGTCACGCTGGCCTGCATGTCGTCCAGCAGAATGTCTTCGGTGATCTCGATCACCAGTTGGCCCGGCTGCAAGCCGCTGCTTTGCAGGGTGTCCTTGATGAACCCGCAAAACCGGGGTGCATGCAGGTGTGATTTGCCGACGTTCACGGAAACCTTCAAATGGTCAAAGTCTGCCTGCGCCCAGCTTGCAGCATCGACACAGGCGCGCTCAAACACCCACTCGCCGATGCTGGCGGCCATGCCCTGTTCCTGCGCCAGCGCGATGACATCACCCGCCGGGATCAGCCCCAGATTCGGGTGCCGCCAGCGGATCAGTGCCTCAGCCCCAACGATGCGCCGGGTTTCAAAATCGAGCTTGGGCTGGTAGTGCAACTCCAGTTCACCCTTGACGGCGGCGTCGCGAAGCTGCGAGCCCAGCGACACTCTTTCGTACGATTTCAAGCTCAGCTCGGCCGATGCAAACCAGAATCTGGCCTCGCCCTGCTGCTGGCCGGCCTGGGTGGCGGCCAGTGCCGCACCCTGGCGCAATTCGCTGCCGCTTTCGCCGTCTGCCGGGCAAGCAGAAATGCCGATCGAGGCGTTGGGCGACACCTGGTGGCGCCCCACCGTGACGGGCTCGCAAAGCACGGCCAACAGGCGCCGGGCGGCGGCTTCAATCGCCTCTGCGTCGTTCATGCCTTCCAGCGCCAATGCAAAGCGCTGGCTGTCCAGCCGGGCGATGCATGGCAGTCGTTCAGAGATGACGGTCGAGGCCCACAGCACCTCTTCGCTGACCAAAAACCGCTCAAGCCGCGTCGCCATCACTTTGGCCAGCGTGTCTGCCGACTCCTGGCCCAGGCTTTCAGCCAGTTGCTGGCACTCCGGCACGGTCACAACGAACAGCGTCACCAGGTCTGCGGCTGAATGGCGCCGCACCAGCAGGGCATCTACATTGCCGTCAAACAGCCGGTGGCCTGGCAGGGACGTGGCGATGTCAAAGTTCGTCAGCCGGTACTGGTACTGCAGGTAGGCCAGCGTATTGCGCACCCGCAACACCAGCTCGCTGGGATCCACCGGTTTGGACAGAAAATCGTTAGCGCCGAGCTCAAGGGAGCGCTTCTTTGAGGCGGCGCTGGTTTCTGCGGTCAGAACGATCACCGGGGTCAAGCGCAACATCGCGTCGGCACGCAGGGTGGCCAGCAAATCAAAGCCTGGCAGGTGCGGCATCATCACGTCCAGCAACAGCAAATCGGGCTTTTCCTGCGCCATCAACGCCATCGCTTCGCGTGGATCGTTGGTGGCGATGAAGTTGCTGTACCCCGCACCCGCCAGGTATTTTTTGACCAGGCCCGTCATCAACGGGTCGTCATCAATCATCATCACTTTGGCGTTTGTCAGGGCCGCATGGGACGCCCCAGTTCCGGGCTCCAGCAGTGCGGCAGATTGGGCTTGCGGGTCGCCGATTTGGTTCATGGAGCGGGTTCCAATTCCTGGGGTTGTCTGGTTTATTTTTCTCGATTCAGGCGGGCCATACCCTAGAATCGCTTGCGCCAGATTTTAACCTTGCCCAGCCTGTGTCAAACCATGAACGCCACCCTGCAGCGGATTCTCTGCGTCGAAGACCAGCCGGATATCCGGCTGCTCGCGCGCGTCGCGTTGACAAGGGTCGGCGGGTTTCAGTTGCTGATCTGCAGCTCGGGTCTGGAGGCGATCGCGCAGGCACCTGGTTTTGCGCCCGACCTTCTGCTGCTGGACGTGATGATGCCCGGGATGGATGGACCCACAACCCTTAAAAACCTCCGCCTTCTACAGGGAACGGCCAGCACACCGGCTATTTTTCTGACGGCCAGAACCGACCCCGCAGACGTTGCCAATTACCTGGCCGCTGGCGCCATCGGCGTTATCGCCAAGCCGTTTGATCCGATGACTTTGTCGGCTACCGTGCGCTCGATTTGGGACCAGGACCAGCAGCAAAAACAGCGATTGCGGGACTGAGCAACAGCGGCTGCAATGGAATAAATTGCTATATAATTAATAGCACTGTATCTATATTACACTAGAGCTATGTACTGTTTTCATTGGTTTTGTGCGAAAATGCCGCATCAAAACCCATAAAATCAACCCGTAGGTTAATGTTTGGCAGCCGCCATCTCCAGTGCGTCGATGAACAGGGCCGGCACATCAAAGCCGGCCTGGTCCGATATTTCCTGAAAGCAGGTTGGGCTGGTGACGTTGATCTCGGTCAGGCAGTCGCCGATGATGTCCAGCCCCACCAGCAGCAACCCGCGCGCGGCAAGAATGGGGCCAAGGGCTTCGGCGATTTCGCGGTCACGCAGGCTCAAAGGTTGCGCCACCCCTTTCCCGCCGACCGCCAGGTTGCCCCGCACTTCGCCGTCCTGCGGAATACGCGCCAGGCAATACGGCACCGGTTTGCCGCCAATCACCAATACCCGCTTGTCGCCATCCTTGATCGCAGGCAGAAATTTTTGAACCATCACGGTTTCGCGGCCGTCCTGGTTCAGGGTTTCGGTGATCGAGCCCAAATTCAAGCCGTCTTCACGCACCCGGAAAATGCCCATTCCGCCCATGCCATCCAACGGTTTGAGAATGATGTCTTTGTGCAGGGCGTGAAAGCGCTTGATGTCCCGGGCGCTTCTAGTCACCAGCGTTGGGCCAATGAACTGCGGGAATTCCAGAATCGCCAGCTTTTCAGGGTGATCGCGCAAGGCACGCGGCTTGTTGAACACCTTGGCGCCCTCGCGTTCGGCCTGCTCCAGCAAGTGCGTGGCGTAAAAATACTCGGAATCGAACGGCGGGTCTTTGCGCATGACGACCGCATCAAACCCGGCCAGCGCCTGGGCGGGCGCGTCGGCGTGTGCAGGTTGGGTGGTGAACCATTGCGTGGCATCGCCCGTGAGCAGGATTTCCTGCACGTCGGCGCACACCGGTGCGGCTGCGTCCAGGGCGCGCTCCCAGCGAATGTCACCCGGCCCGCACACCGCCAGCGTGTGACCGCGCCGCTGCGCTTCGCGCATCATGGAGAAGGTGGTGTCCTTGTAGATTTTGAACGTATCGAGCGGGTCGGTGATGAATAAAAGTTGCATGGGTGAACCAGGGTCAGTCAGGGTCTATCAGGGTCGATCAGGGTTTGAGGCGGCGCCTGGCGAATGTTTGCACAAAAAGCGCGAGCGCACCGGCCACCACGCCCCAAAAGGCCGAACCCACACCGGCAATTTGCAGGCCGCTCAGGGTCACCAGGAAGGTGATGATCGCGGCTTCGCGGTGGGCGTCTGCCTTGACCGCAGTTGCCAGGGCAGCGCCGATGGTGCCAAGCAGCGCCAACCCGGCGATGGCTGCGATCAACTCTTTGGGGAACGCCGTCAGCACGCCGGTGATGGCCGCGCCAAACACGCCTGCCAGCAGATACACCGCACCTGATACCGCAGCAGCGGTGTAGCGCTTTTGTGGATCGGGATGCGCATCTTTGCCCATGCAGATGGCGGCAGTGATGGCGCTCAAACCCAATGCAAATGCACCAAACGGGGCCAGCACCAGAGTGGCCAGCCCGGTCAGGGTGATGATCTTTGAAATCGGTATGGCGGCGACTGGCATGTCTCGAACGGCCACCGACGTGGATTCTGGCGTGAAGTTTGGCCGTTGCCTGCCATACCCGGCGGCCTGAATGGCGGCCACACCCGGCAGGTTTTGCGAGGCCATGGTGACCACAAACAGCGGCAGCGCCAGGCTGACCATGGCCGCCCACGAAAAGTGCGGCGCAATGAAAACCGGCCGGGCCAGTTCAAAAGTAACACCCGCCTGTGAAAACCCCTGCGTTCCAGCGACGAACCCAATCG
>JANOMD010000222.1:0-11687 GCA_031420135.1 Rhodoferax sp.
GTTCGGATGAACTCCACTAATTCATCCGCTTTGTCGGGATGCTGCCCCAAAGACAACACTTCCGCAAATAAGTCACGGCACGCGCCAGCTACATCTGAATAATCTGCTAATCCGTCGAACACGTTGGCATCATCAATTACAGTCACCATATCGTGTAAGTAGCGCAACCCCTCATCGGTCATTAACAAGACCCGACCGTCTGGTAGCGTCAATTGCCGACTCAGCGAGTTCGGGATCCTGAAATCCTGAAGGGACTTAACTGCCGATAACGCCTTCGGCGAAAAGAAACGCTGAAGGGCAAATTCGATCTTCCTCTTTTGCTTGCTACTCAATGCTGCCATCGTATTTCCTTCGTTACTGCCCTCCACCGCAGTCGGTCAAATCGGGGGGAAGGCCTGAATTCTGAATTTCATTGACTGACTCCGGCCCGATCTGAAACTAGTTTCCTACTCGCAAAGCAGCCGAATCGAAGCCGGAACCGGCACCGCGCGGATGCTGTTTTTGCCATCATTGCGGGTGGCGGCAAAGATGCGCACCTCTTCGCATTCCATGATGAGGTCATCTTCACGCGTGATGCGGTAGGCCTGCACAAAGCTTTTGTCGCGCCATTCCTTCACCGCAACGTGCACCGCCAGGGTGTCGCCATAGCTGGCGGTCTTCAGGAAGCGCGAACGTGTGTCCACCAGCGGCGTGCCGATCACGCCCAGGGTGCGGGTGGTTTCTTCCCAGCGCGGCACGCCGCATTGCGTGAAGAAGTTGCGCGATGCGGCGTCGATCCAGCGGAAGAAATTGGGGGACCAGACGATGCCGGCCGGGTCGCAGTCGCCAAACTCAACGTGCACGGTGTGGGTAACTGTTTTGCTCATGCAGCCAAGGATAGCGGACGCTCAATCGCCAATGATTTTTCTCTCTTTGATCAACGCCCCAAACCGTTTTGAGTCGTCGCTGGCTTTATTGCCAAACTCCTGCGGCGTCAGCGGCAGCGCCTCGCCACCGAGCGCGGTGATGCGGTCCTTGACGGCTTGCGTGGGCAGGATTTTATTGATGTCGCGGTTCAGCCGCGCCACCTTGCACGATGATGTCGAAATCCTCATGTTGGCCTGCACACCCAACTCCTGCATGTAAGGCTTGGCCTGCACCATCACATCCAGCAAGTGCGACACCGGCGCGCCCTGGTAGCCGCCCACGTAGGCCACGCCCGATTGCAGCAGCGCCTTGGTGATGGCCAGAATGCCTTCGCCATGGAAGGTGTCGCCCGCGCCGAGGCGCAGGGATTTGATTTCTTTGGTGAAGGAGACTTCCACGTGTGGCCTCTGTAACTATGTGCGCCCACAGCACCAGGCGGCGCTTGATCGCCCATTATCCGCAGTCGCATGGCAGCGTGGGCAATGGGACTGCAATGGAGTTTTGAAGTTGCCCCGAGGTGCTGGTTGCATCAACTTGTACTTAATAAATACAATAGCAAACTATCTATATTACATGCGAGCTAGGTGCCATTTTTATAAGAAAATATGGATTCTAAGAGCTTTTTTCAACGCTTCTGAAAATTACGATATCGCCGGTGATATTGAATTTTTGAAGACTGTTTTCCAAATCTTGAGGTGTAGCTTGCGACGTCTGGTGTCGCAAGGCGAGCCCGCTACACGTTGTTGAACAGCACCGCTGAAGGTATCGTCAGTGCGATGCTTTGAAGCACCAGGCCTTCGTCGAACCGGCCGGGCGACAGGAGCCAATCGACGCCGTTGGCCTGCTTGCGGTAGACCTCGAAGCTCTTGCCATGTGGGTCAACCAGCGCATATTCTTCCAGCGCTTCAATGCGACGGTAGGTCAGAAACTTGTCGCCCCGGTCGAAAGTGGCCGTTGAGGGTGAAAGCACTTCGATGATCAATTTGGGGTGCTGCATCTCCAGCGACGCCGCCAGGTCGCGAGGATCACAGGTGACCAGCACATCGGGGTAGAACATGTCGCCGGTGGCTTCAACACGAATTTTCATGTCGGCCATGAAGGCTTGGCAGGTCGTTCCACTAAGGTGATTGTCTAACGCTCTCGAAATGTTCATCGACACCCGGACATGTTCCCGCCTTGCACCACCCATGCCGAATATTCTGAACACGTCGCCCCGAAAAAACTCGTGCCGCTCAGGCTCATCCAATTCCCAGGCAGAAAATTCCTGCGCGGTCATTTTGTGAATTGGTTGGGGAAGGCCCATGCGGCAGATTATGGCACTGGCATTGGAGGTGAAGCTGACGTCGGGATTGATTCAACAGCCCAGCGCTTTCAACACATTCTCCGCCGTCGCAGGTGCGGTCAATCGCACGGTCGAGCCGTCATTTCGTGCTTGCGCCACCGCATCGCGCAGCGCCTCAAACACGCTGATCGCCAGCATCAGCGGCGGCTCGCCTACCGCTTTGCTGCCGAACACGTTGTCTTCGCGGTTGGGCTCGGGCCACAGGTCAATCTTGAAGTGCTGCGGCACGTCACCCGCCGTGGGGATTTTGTAGGTACTGGGGGCGTGCGTGGTCAGCGCTCCGGCGTCGTTCCAGACCAGTTGCTCGGTGGTCAACCAGCCCATGCCTTGCACAAAACCGCCTTCAATCTGGCCAATGTCGATGGCCGGGTTGATGCTTCGGCCGACGTCGTGCAGGATGTCAACTTTCAGCACGCGGCTCTCGCCAGTCAGCGTGTCAATCGCGACCTGGGTGCAGGCGGCACCGTAGGCAAAATAGTAAAACGGCCGGCCGGTCAGCGTCGCTTTGTCATAGTGAATTTTGGGCGTGCGGTAAAAGCCGTCGCTCACAACTGGATGCGGTTGGCGTGGGCCAATTTGACGACTTCATTGAACGCTCGGCTGGTTGCGGGTGAGCTGACTTTGCCGCCCTCAAACCGCACCGCGCCAGCGCCGCAGTGGTCCAGGCCACTGACAAAAGCGGCCAGGTTGTCGCGCACATTGCGCGCGGCGAATTGCGCAGCGCGGCCATTGAGGTCCGTGCCAGCCGACGCCGCAGTGGCCGAGGCATTGGGGATTTTGCTGGTGTCGCTGGCGGTGGCCAATACGCGCTCAAACGGCACACCCAGTTCATCCGCCACGATCTGGCAGACCTTGGTGTTCAGGCCCTGGCCCATTTCAGTACCGCCGTGGTTCACCTGCACGCTGCCATCCAGGTAAACATGAACCAGCGCGCCGGCCTGATTGAACAGGGTCGCGGTGAAGCTGATGCCAAATTTGACCGGCGTGATGGCAATCCCACGCTTGATGATGGCGTTACGCTGATTCCAGGCCTTCACCGCTTGCTGTTCCTTGCGGTAGCCAGACGATTGTTCCAATGCGCATAGCAGTGGCAGCAGGATATTGTCTTCCACCTTCATCTGGTAGTGCGTCGTGTCGCGCCGCTGTTCTGTCGCGGTTGCGTGCCTGGTGCTGACCAACTCGTCACCGTACAAATTGCGTTTGCGCACGTCCAGCGGGTCCATCTTCAAGTGCCGCGCTATGTCGCCCAGGATGGTTTCAATCACGATCATGCCCTGCGGCCCGCCAAAACCACGAAACGCAGTGTGGCTCTGGGTATTGAGCTTGCAGCGGTAGGAGGCAATGGCCACGTCCTGCAAAAAGTAGGCATTGTCGGCATGAAAGACCGCGCGGTCGGCCACCGGGCCGCTCAAATCGGCGCTGAAGCCGCAGTTCACGGCCATCATCAGATTCAGGCCGCACAGCCGTCCGGTGTCGTCAAAGCCTGCCATGTATTCGTATTCGAACGGATGGCGCTTGCCGGTGATCATGAAGTCATCGTCGCGGTCCATGCGCAACTTGACCGGCTGCTTGAATTGATGGGCCGCAAGGGCCGCCCAAACGGCCAGGTGGCCGGCCTGGGTTTCTTTGCCACCAAAACCGCCGCCCATGCGACGGCATTCGACCTTGATGGCATGGTTTTCCAGCGCCAGGGCATGCGCGACCCAGTGTTGCACCTCGCCGGGGTGCTGCGTGCTCGAGTGAATCAGCCACTGGTTCTGCTCTTGCGGAATCGCGTAAGCGACCTGGCCCTCCAGATAAAAGTGCTCCTGACCACCTACCTCCAGTGTGCCTTTGAGCGTGTGCGGCGCCTGCGCCAGCGCGGTGGCTGCATCGCCGCGATTGACAAAAACCGGCGCTAGCACGTAGTTTTGTTGCTTGATCGCGTCCTTGATTGAAAGCACTGCCGGCCAGGCTTCGATATTGAGTTTGACCTTGCGCGCGGCGTGGCGGGCTTGCATCACCGTATTCGCCACCACCAGGCCAATCACTTGACCCACGTGCTGCACCGTGTCGATGGCAAAAATGGGTTCATCACCGATGAAAGACGCCAGCATTGCCCCGCCCGGGATGTCGCCTGCCAGCACCAGGCCGCGCACGCCGGGCATCGCCAATGCGGCGTTGCCGTCAACCCCCAACAGCTTGCCGTAGGCCACGTTGGACAGGATGGGCGCCGCGTGCAAGGTGCCTCTGACTTCGGCAATGTCGTCAATGTAGGTGGCCGCACCCGCCACCTGGGCAGCGGCGCTTTCGTGGACTTTGGAGGTGCCTGAGGCGCTCATGGGACGGCTCCTGCCCTGGCGACGTTTTCCACACCCGCCAGGCTGTGCAAATCCGCCAGACTTGCGACATCAAAATGTTCCAGATTGATGTTTTGTTCGCCCTGGCTTTCCAGCCAATAGCGTTGCAGCAAATTGCCCAACACTTCGGTTCGATAGGAGGCCGATGCACGCATGTCGGATATCGGTGAAAATTCGGCGCGCAAGCTTGCCATCGCGCTGCGGATGGTGTGTTGTGTCCACGGCTGGCCCACCAGTGCAGCTTCGGTTTTGACAGCCCGCACCGGCGTGGCCGCCACGCCGCCAGCGCCGATGGAGGCACTGGTCACTCGACCGTCCTCGACTTGCAAATTAATGGCCAGGCAAACCGCTGAGATGTCGTCTTCAAAGCGTTTGGAAATTTTGTACACCTTCAGCAGTTCGGAGATTTGCGGCTTGGGCACCTTGATCCAGGCCAACACTTCATCTGCCGCCAAAATGTTCTTGCGGTAGCCGGTGTAAAAATCTTCCAGCGCCATTTCGCGGTGACTCATTTTGCCGCGCCGCAGACGCATCAACACCAGATTGCACCGCAGCGCAATCAGCAAGGGCATGGCGTCGCCAATCGGCGATCCATTGGCCACATTGCCACCCAAGGTTCCAGAATTTCGAATTGGCAGGCCGGCAAACCGAAGGGCAAAAGTATTGAGCTGCGGCCGGTCCGCTACCAGCGCCGCAAAGGCGTCCGTCAAAGTGGCTGATGCACCCATGGCGATGTGATTCGGGTAGATCTCAATCCGGCGCAATTCGGCGACTTGCGACACATCAATCACCTGCTCGAAATTCATGTGGAGCTTGTTGACCCACAGGCCGACATCGGTGCAACCGGCCACGATTTGGGCCTGCGGGTGCCTTGCGCGCGCCGCCAGCAGTTCGGCCAGGGCGGTCGGAATCATGTAGTCCGAATTGACATCCGTACTTGAATGGGGTGGCTTGATCCGCCCCAGACTTTGAAGCAATTTTTTTTCATCCAACCGCACGGGTGCCAGTGCCGCCATGCCCTGCGCCGCGTCCAGAATTGGCCGGTAGCCGGTGCATCGGCACAGGTTGCCAGACAAGTCTTGCTGTGCCATCTCGCGCGTCACGACCTGGCCTTTGCAAACGCGGTTTTGGTAGGTGGCGAACAGGCTCATGACAAAACCTGGTGTGCAGAATCCGCATTGGGAGCCAAAACATTCCACCATGGCCTGCTGCGCCGGGTGCGGGCTGCCGTCGGCTTGCGTCAGGTCTTCGACCGTCCATAAAGCCATACCGTCAATTGAGTGGGCAAAGCGGATACAGCTGTTCACCGCGCTGTATTTGATTTTCCCGTCGATGGCAGTTCCCAGCACCACGGTGCAGGTACCGCAGTCGCCTTCATTGCAACCTTCTTTGGTGCCCACGCAGTTCAAGTCTTCGCGCAAGACCTGCAACAAGGTGCGGGTGGCTGGCACGTTATGAAGCGCTACCTGTACGGAGCGTCTGATAAAGTAAATTGATTTGGTCGTCATGTTCCGGTATTCACTCTAGCCCTTCATCCTAACGTCCTATGGCCATTTTGACAGGCAATGAAACAGTGCCCCGGCTCCAGTTGACGGGCATTACCAAGCGGTATGCGGCGGTGGTCGCCAACCGTGACGTGTCGCTGACCGTCATGCCGGGTGAGACCCATGCCGTGCTAGGCGAAAACGGCGCTGGCAAGTCAACTTTGATGAAGATCATCTACGGTTCGGTGAAACAGGATGCGGGCAGTGTCTCTTTCAACGGCAAACCCGTCCATATCCGCAATCCGCAAGCGGCGCGGGCCTTGGGCATCAGCATGGTGTTTCAGCATTTCAGCCTGTTTGACACCATTACCGTGGCCGAAAACGTCTGGCTCGGCCTGGACAAATCGTTCACCCTGGGTCAAGTCACTCAGTCGATTGTTGCCAAAGCCGCCGAATACGGGCTGGACATCGACCCGGCGCGCCCGGTGCATACCTTGAGCGTGGGTGAAATGCAGCGCGTGGAAATCATCCGCGCCCTGCTGACCAACCCGCAGTTGCTGATTCTGGATGAGCCAACGTCGGTGCTGACACCGCAAGCAGTGGAAAAACTGTTTGTGGTGCTGAAGAGGCTGGCCCGTGAGGGCTGCAGCATTTTGTACATCAGCCACAAACTGCATGAAATCCGCGAACTGTGTACCGCCTGCACCGTGTTGCGCGGGGGCAAGGTCACAGGGGTGTGCAACCCGGCAGACGAATCCAATGCGTCGCTCTCCCGTTTGATGATTGGGGCCGAGCCGCCACAATTAGTACACCGTGCCATCAAGGCCGGTGCCGCAGTATTGACGGTGCAGAATCTCCATTTGCCAAGGGAAGACCAGTTTGGCGTTGATCTGGACGCCATCCACTTGAATGTGCGCGCTGGCGAAGTAGTGGGCATTGCTGGAGTCTCTGGCAACGGGCAAAGGGAATTGTTGTACGCCCTGTCTGGCGAAGACGTGCGGTCCCCCGCAGGTTCGATCAAGGTGGCCGGGGCCGACGTATCCAAAATGAACCCGAATGAACGGCGCAAACTGGGCCTGCATTTTGTACCTGAGGAACGCCTGGGGCGCGGGGCTGTGCCGACGCTGTCGCTGGCACACAACCTGCTGCTCACGCGTGCTGAAGCGGTCTCCAGGCCCGGATTCGCCGGTGGCTGGATCGATGTCAAAAAGCTCGAAGCTCAGGCGCTTCAAATCATCCAGCGTTTCAACGTCAAGGCCGGCGGCCCCAGCTCGGCGGCGCGCTCACTGTCGGGCGGTAATTTGCAAAAATTCATTGTCGGGCGCGAGATTGATGCCAAGCCCACGCTGCTGATCGTCTCCCAGCCCACCTGGGGTGTGGATGTCGGCGCGTCAGCGCAAATTCGCAGTGCAATTCTGGCGTTGCGAGATGCCGGTTGCGCGGTGTTGGTGGTCAGCGAAGAGCTCGATCAGCTGTTTGAAGTGACTGACCGCCTGCATGTGATTGCGCACGGGCGCTTGAGCCCTTCGGTGGCAATAGCAGACGCAAGTGTTGAAAAAATTGGCGAATGGATGAGTGGATTGTGGGATTCAGCGAGCATGAGGCAGGCCGCCCATGCTTAGGCTCGACGCCCGCCCGCAACCGTCGCGCTTCTGGAGCTATGGATCACCGCTGTTGGCTTTGTTGATCACGGTGGCCATCGGTGTGATGCTGTTCATTGCATTGGGCAAAGACCCGCTCAAAGGCCTGGAGATGTTTTTCTGGTTGCCGATCAAAAGCGGTTACGCATTGGGTGAACTGCTGGTCAAAGCCACGCCCTTGCTCATCATCGCGTTGGGGCTGGCGGTGTGTTTCAGGTCCAACGTCTGGAACATTGGCGCCGAAGGCCAGTACATCATGGGTGCTATCTTTGCGGGTGGCGTGGCGCTGCTGGCCGACAAAACCACCGGCGGCTGGATTGTGCTGCCAGTCATTTTGGCGGGCGTCGCGGGCGGCATGGCGTGGGCGGCCCTGACCGCCTTGCTGCGCGATCAATTCAACGCCAATGAAATTCTGGTCAGCTTGATGCTGGTGTATGTGGCAGTGCAAATTCTGAGTTACATGGTGGGCGGGCCGTGGAAGGACCCGCGGGGTTTCAACTTTCCACAAACCCAGACTTTTGAGGCGGCGACCCGAATTCCGCGCCTGTTCAGTGGCTCGCGGGTCAGCATTGGTGCCGTGTTGGCGTTGCTCGGTGTGGTGGCGGCGTGGGTCTTCCTGTTTCGCACGCGAGCCGGTTTTGCCCAACAGGTCGGCGGGTTGGCCCCGGCGGCGGCGCGTTACGCCGGGTTTTCGGCACGCAAGGCGTTGTGGACGGCCTTGCTGATTTCGGGCGGCGCAGCCGGGCTGGCCGGTGCGCTGGAAGTGGCCGGGCCGATTGGGCAACTCACCATCTATGTGCCGGCCGGGTATGGTTTTGCCGCCATCATCGTGGCGTTTGTGGGCCGTTTGCACCCGGTTGGCATGGTGTTCTCGGCGCTGTTGATGAGCATGTTTTACATCGGCGGCGAAATGGCACAGTCGCGACTGGGGCTGACCAAATCGCTCACCGGCGTGTTCCAGGGCCTGCTGCTGTTCAGCCTGCTGGCATGCGATACCCTGATCAATTACAAACCGGTGTTCCGAAAGGCAGTGTGATGGAATCCTATGCATTGCTGATTGCCGCCACGCTGAATGCCGGCACGGTGCTGGCACTGGCATCTTTGGGGTTGTTGATCAACGAAAAAGTCGGCATAGTCAACCTGGGGGCTGAGGGCATGATGCTGTGCGCCGCGATTGCCGGGTTTGCGGCAGTCGTCCACAGCGGCAACGACTGGATCGGTTTTGCAGCCGGCATGGTTGCGGGTGCCGCGCTGGCGCTGATTTTTGGCCTGCTGGTGATCTGGCTCAACACCAACCAATACGCCACCGGCTTGGCGCTCACGTTGTTCGGCACCGGGTTTTCCGCCTTTGTGGGCACCTCCTATGTGCAGGCCAAAATCCCGGAGCGCACCGGCTTTGAAATTCCGGTCCTGGCGGATATTCCTTTGATTGGCCCGGCGTTGTTTCGCCACCATCCCCTGGTCTATTTCACGGTTATTTTCACGCTGGGCCTGGTCTGGTTTCTGTACCGCACGCGCAATGGTTTGGTGCTGCGCAGCGTGGGCGAGAGCCCTGAATCGGCACACGCCTTGGGCTACCCGGTGCGCCGCATCCGCTTGGCTGCAGTGGTGGTGGGCGGAGCACTCTGTGGGTTGGCGGGTGCTTACATCTCCATCATCTATTCGCCCTTGTGGGTCGAAGGAATGGTGGCTGGCAAAGGCTGGATAGCGCTTGCCTTGACAACCTTCGCCACCTGGCGCCCGGCACGGGTATTGCTTGGTGCTTACCTGTTCGGAGGTGTGACCATGCTGCAGTTCCATTTGCAGGGCATGGGGGTTGATGTGCCCAGCCAGTTTTTATCCATGTTGCCGTATTTGGCCACCATTTTGGTGCTGGCACTGATATCGCGCAATCCGCAATGGATCAAAATCAACATGCCGGCGAGTATTGGTAAACCCTTCTATCCGGGCTCCTAAACTCCCGTAGATAATTGAAGGTTGTTGACACTGCACTCTGTTTAATTCTCCATCTGAAACACAAGGAAACTAGATGACTGATCTGCAAAAACGCTCGCTTCTCAGGTTCGCAGCGCTCACCGCCGTGGCAAGTGCCGCTTTGGTGGGTTGTGGCAAAAAGGAAGAGCCAAAACCGGCCCCGGCACCGACGCCGGTTGCAGCCGCACCCGCAACACCGCCCACACCCCCCCCTCCACCCAAGCCGGAACCACTGAAGATAGCCTTCGCTTACGTTGGCCCCGTGGGCGACGGCGGCTGGACCTTTGCGCACGACAACGCACGCAAGGCGCTTGAAAAAGAATTTGGCGACAAGATCAAAACCTCATTTGTTGAAAATGTTCCCGAGTCTGCCGATGCCGAGCGGGTTTTGCGTGACATGGCCAGCCAGGGCAACAAGCTGATTTTTGGCACCACCTTTGGCTACATGGAGCCGATGCTCAAAGTGGCGCCCGATTTCAAAGACGTCAAGTTTGAACACGCCACCGGTTTCAAGCAGGCCGACAACATGCGCACCTATGACAGCCGCACCTATGAAGGCGCGTACATGGCGGGCATCATCGCGGGCAAGATGACCAAAAACAACACGCTGGGCATCGTCGCATCGATTCCAATCCCGGAAGTGATTCGCAACATCAACGCCTTCACGCTGGGCGCGCAATCGACGAATCCTAAAGTCAAGACCAAAGTGGTGTGGGTCAATGGCTGGTTCGACCCGCCAAAGGAGACCGAAGCGGCCACCGCGCTGATCAACGGCGGCGCCGACGTTCTGTTCCAGAACACCGATTCACCCGCTGTGCTCAAAACCGCTGAAGCCAAAGGCAAGCGCGCCTTTGGTTGGGATTCCGACATGACCGCCTATGGCCCTAAAGCGCATTTGGCGTCTGCCATCATCAACTGGAGCCCGTATTACATCAAGGCCACCAAAGAAGCGTTGGATGGCACCTGGAAGGGCGGCGGCGGTGTGTGGTGGGGCGTGAAGGAAGGTGCCATTGACATCGTCTCCATCGCCGAAGATGTGCCCGCCGAGACCAAGGCCAAAGTGGAAGAAGTCAAAAAAGGCCTGGCGGACGGCAGTTTCGTCATCTGGAAAGGTCCGATCACGGACAACACCGGCAAACCCATGGTGGCCAAAGATGCTGCAGCGGACGAAAAGTACTTGAGCGGCTTGAACGTCTACGTTAAAGGTGTTGAGGGCAAAGTCCCCGGCGGCGATAAAAAGTAACCCAAGCGTCTGCATTTTGCAAGTCTGAAAAAGCTGCCTTCGGGCAGCTTTTTGTTTTGTACCATTGGCCATGATTGAAGAAACCCATTGGCATCCTGTTTCGCAAGTTGAAGCGCTTGGGCAGCAACCTTTGGCTGCGACCTTGCTGGACCGCGCCCTGGTGTTGTGGCGTGATGCGTCGGGCCAGGTTCATGTCTGGGCGGATCAATGTCCGCATCGAGGCGCCAGGTTGTCGATGGGGCGCATTCAGGATGACCACCTCGAATGCCCGTACCACGGTTGGCAGTTCGGGCCAAGCGGCCGCTGCGCCTTAGTCCCGGCGCTGCCTGCGTATCAACCGCCGCCCAGCCATTGCGCCAGGACGTTTCAGGTTGGCGAAAAGTATGGACTGATCTGGGTCCAGCTTAATTCGCCCAACTCCGAAGGCAATGCCTCTGCCAAGGCGGTTGCCGTTGCCGCTGCCGTTGAAGATGACGCTGAAAACCGCGTTGAAATTCCCGCCTTCGATGCCGAGCAAGACGCGCACCTGCGCAAACTCAATTGCGGCCCCTATGACGTCGCAACCAGCGCGCCGCGCATCATCGAGAATTTTCTGGACATGGCGCATTTCGGTTTTGTCCATACGGGCTGGCTGGGCACCCGAGAAGCGACTGCCATCGACGATTACCGGGTTGAAACGACACCAACCGGTTTGCGTGCCACCCAATGCCGCGCCTGGCAGCCGCAATCCAGCCAGCATGCCACAGCACCGGCGCAAGT
>JANOMD010000223.1:0-2123 GCA_031420135.1 Rhodoferax sp.
CGGCCCTTGCTGGTCGCACTTTTGAGGCCCCACGCCATCGAGCGAAACGAATGCATGACGCCCTTGGGGTTGCCCGTGGTGCCGGAGGTGTAAATGATGGTGCACATGGCTTCGGTGTCGCGCTGTGGCTCGCCCTGCAGCGGCGGGTTTGACGCCAGCAACGATTCCCACGACGTGCCCTTGATGTCCTTGGGTGACAGCGGCAGCGTGATCAGTGGCACGCCCGGCGGCACGCCGTCACCCAGGCTGCCGGTGTCATCCAGCTTGCCAACAAAGCAGGCGCGCGCCGCGCTGTGGTCCAGGACATAGCGCAGCGCCTGCGCATTGAAGGTCGGATAAATCGGCACCGACACATGGCCCGCCATCCAGATCGCCAGGTCGGCCAGAATCCAGTGCGCGCTGTTTTTGCCCAGGATCGCGATGTTGCTGCCGGCCGGCCATCCCTGTGCAATGAGCCAGGTGGCGATGCGCCGAGCCTCCTGGCCCGCCTGTGCCCAGGTGATGTCCTGCAATGTGCCGCCGCCCAATGGCTGCGTCAGGAAAACTTTGTCTGCGCGCTGTTTTTCCCAGCGGTACAGCGACGGCAATTGAAAGTCGCCCGGGTCCAGCGTGATGGCATTGGCCATGGTGTGTCTCCTGTGTTCAGAGGGTCATCAGCGATCAGGTGGAGCGCCGAAATGCGCTGCCGCCCGGACTCAATATAGCCTGAATCCTGTCGAAGAACTAGCCTTGCGCAAAGGCGTGGCTGGCGTCGCTGGTCCATTCGCTCCAACTGCCCGCGTACAGGGCGGTGCGGCCCAAGCCGGCCAGTTCCATCGCGATCACATTGGGGACGGCGCTGACGCCACTGCCGCAGTGGTGCACCACCGTAGCCGGGTCGCGCCCGGCCAGCAAGGCGTCAAATTCGGCGCGCAGGACGGCGGCGGGTTTGAACTTGCCATCGGCACCGATGTTTTGCCCAAAGGGCCGGTTCAGCGCCCCCGGAATGTGCCCGGCCACCGGGTCCAGTGGCTCGACTTCGCCGCGAAAACGCGGCGCTGCACGGGCATCGACCAGCGTCTGCGCGGGCCGCCCCAGGTTGCTTTCGATAGATTTGGTATCCGCCAGCCGGGCCTGCGCTGGCTTGAGCACAAAGGCAGTGGCGGGGCGCGCCGGCGGCAGCGCTGAAGTCACCAGCTCAGTCGCCTGCCACGCCTGAAAACCGCCATCCAGCAGCGCCACGTTGTCATGCCCCACCCACTTGAGCATCCACCACAACCGACCGCAGTAGTTGGCACCCTGGCGGTCAACCACAACCGCCTGCATGGCGTTGTCAAAACCAATGCGACCAAGCCACGCTGCGAACTTGTCGCGCGACGGCAGCGGGTGTCGGCCACCATTCACGCCCTGGCCCGATTTGTCGCTCAAGTCCCGGTCCAGATGCACATACACCGACCCCGCAATGTGCGCCGACGTGTAGGCCGCCTCTCCCGCTTCCGGGTTCATCAAATCAAAGCTGCAATCGAACACCATCAGCCCCGGTGCACCCGGCGGATCGGTGCGCTGCAGCGTTTTAAGTTGATCTACTGTGATGAGGGTGGTGTAGGCGGTGTTTTGCATGATCCTGGAATTTAAACTGGAAAACGGTGGATTGAGTGGATTTTTAATTGCTATGTTTATAGAAGCAAACTATCTATATAATACGAGAGCTAGAGGCATATTTCATTGGAATTTTGCGATTTCGACGCCATTTGAACCGAATTTCATATCGCGGGTGATATGAGTATCACGATCCCGCATCCTGACCTGCCCCACGGCGTAAAACCCTCGCCCTGCTGCGGCTCGCCTTTGGTGATCGTGCGGCGAAGGATATTGCCATCCATTGCCGAGCCGCCGATGGCCGAGCTGCAAGTCAATCTGAGCACATAGTCCACCCCATGCCATCCTTGCGCCAGTGCCTTTGAGGCTGCTGCGGATGCGCTCGGGCCACGCACTGTGAAATGCGCTGTGCCTGAGCCTAAAAAATACGTGCTTTGGCGCGGGATCGTTGCAATGACGGTCTGATCCATCGGTGCAGGCGGCTTGGGTGATCCCAGCGTCGTTCACGTGCGGTGGAATCGCAAAAGATATTTCCAGAAGAGTTG
>JANOMD010000224.1:0-2318 GCA_031420135.1 Rhodoferax sp.
GTCAGTCTGGTCGCCTCGGCAATCGGTGCCATGCCAGCGCAGGCGCAGTCCTACCCCAGCCAGACCATCCAGCTCATCAGCCCATTCGCCCCGGGCAGTACCGACATGATGCTGCGGCCGTTTGTGGAAAAGCTGCCTGAGTTCCTGGGACAGCCGGTGGTGCTGAACTACAAGCCGGGTGCGGGCGGTGCCGTGGGCGCGGGCTTCGTCGCCACCAGCAAACCGGACGGGTACACCCTGGTGGGCACCTCGATCGGGTCCATCGTGCTGGGGCCGCTCGCCAACAAGGATGCCAAATTCAACCTCGATTCGTTCACACCCGTCGCGGCAGTCGCCGAAGGCAGCCTGATCCTGGTGGTGCCTTCCAGTTCCCGGTTCAAAACCATGAAGGATCTGGTCGAGTACTCCAAGCAGCATCCGCAGCAGCTCACGTACACCAGCTCGGGCGCGATGGGGATCACCCACGTACTGACCGAAATCGCAGCCAAGGAAGCCGGCGTGCGCTGGAACCACATTGCCTATCAGGGCAGCGGCCCGGGCGTGACAGCCCTGCTCGGCGGCCACGTTGACATGGCCTCCTCGGCCGTGGGCCCGGTGCAGGCGCACATCAAGGCGGGCACGCTGCGGCCACTCGCGGTGTACAGCGAAACGCGGATGAAGGCCTATCCGGAAGTGCCAACCCTGAAGGAGCTGGGCTACAACGTCGCCAGCCCGGTCGTGTACGGCCTGCTCGCGCCCAAAGGCACACCGCGCGAAGTGGTCGACGCGCTGCATGGCGCGCTGAAGAAGGTCAGCGCCAAATACGGTGATCAGATCGCGGTCAACCTGGCAGTCTCTGGCGCCGAGCTCAGGCTGATGGGTCCTGAGGAGTATGCAACCCATCTGCGGGCGCAGCAGAAGCTGTATTCGGACGCCGTCCGGCAACTGGACCTGGTCAAGTAATGCGCCGCAAGGCATCGAGCCAATGAGCCTACAGGAGACACTGATGAACTTTTTCCAATCCATCCGGCATCTGCCTGCTATCGTTGCTGCGGGCATGCTGGCCGCTGCCGCGATGACCGTGTCAGCGCAAACGCCCTACCCAAGCCGACCTGTCAAGGTGATTGTCCCAATCAGCGCGGGCTCCGGCACGGATGTGGTCGCGCGTATGGTGGCGGAGCGGCTCACCAAGGCGCTTGGGCAGCCTTTCCTGGTCGAGAACAAAGCCGGCGCAGACGGCGCGATTGGCGCCGATTTCGTGGCCAAGGCATCCCCCGATGGCTATGTGCTGGGCGCATTCGCCGCCAGTCCCGTGGTGATGAACCCGGCGATCTTCAAGCTCCCGTTTGACCCGATCAAAGACCTTGCGCCCATCACCAACATGGCCGCTCTGGGCCTCGTGCTGGGGATCCAGCCCAGCATTGCGGCCAACAATGTGGCCGAACTGGTCGCCTATGCCAAGGCCAACCCCGGCAAGCTCAACTACGCCGCAGGCACGACCTTCTTTCACCTTGCCGGTGAACTGTTCAAGCATGCAACCGGCACCGACATCGTTGCCATTCCCTATAACGGCACGGCACCGCAGGTAACGGCGATGCTCGCCAACGAGGTGCAGGTGATCTTTGATCCTTTCGTTGGCTTGCAGCATTTCAGGTCAGGCCGCTTTCGGGCCCTTGCCGTCACATCAGCCACCCGCTCCAGCCTGATGCCGGATGTTCCGACGCTGCAGGAAGCCGGCCTGAACGGGGTGGTGGTCGATACGTGGATCGGCATGTTCGCACCTGCCGGCACTCCGCGGCCGATCATCAATCTCCTGAACGCGGAAATCACGAAGATCATTGCGATGCCGGAAGTTCGCGCGCGGCTCGCCGCACTGTCTTATGAACCGGTGCAGACAACGCCAGAGCAGTTTGCTACGCAAATACAGTCCGACACAGCACGTTGGGCCAAGACCGTAAAAGACTCCAACTTCACGGTGAAAAAGTAGCGCCGGGCATGCTGTTTTTTCCTTACCAGCCGAATAAGTAGTTCGCAAAAGGGCGGATTCAAAAGCGAAGTGCAACACCCTGTGAATTCGCTCGCGGTGCCCGGTATGCGCTCCATCTTGCACACCTTTTTCACCGCACAGTGCCCACGTCCCGCGTGAACCGGTCCTTCGCCCTATTTGAAAGTCTTTCATTTTTTCAGGATGCCAGGAAATGCTTAGAAAATTGATATTGATTAGCCCGGTACTTGCCGTCGCTGCCTTCGTTCTCACCAACTTTTCCCCGGCATTCGGTGCAGACGAATTCCCGGCGCGTCCGATCAAGCTGATCGTGCCATATAGCGCGGGCTCTTCA
>JANOMD010000225.1:0-2118 GCA_031420135.1 Rhodoferax sp.
TCAGCTTTGACCGCAAGCTACCCACCAACGACATTTCGATGGCATTGTCCGGAAAGAATCCGCCATGACGCAACCCCGCATCGACGGCACCGGCGTGCCCTGTCCGCCCTACCCACGTGACCTGGTCGGTTATGGGCGCAACCCGCCCCATGCCCAATGGCCGCAGCAGGCCCGCATTGCCGTGCAGTTTGTTCTGAACTATGAAGAAGGCGCTGAAAACGCAGTGCTTCATGGCGACCCGGCGTCCGAACAGTTCCTTTCGGAAATGTTCAACCCGGCCGCATTTCCAGCGCGTCACATGAGCATGGAAAGCATCTATGAGTATGGCTCGCGCGCGGGCGCCTGGCGTATCCTGCGCGAGTTTGAGCAACGGGGCCTGCCCCTGACCGTTTTTGGTGTCAGCATGGCGCTGCAACGCCACCCGGAATTAACCGCAGCTTTTCGAGAATTGGGGCACGAGATTGCCTGCCACGGCTGGCGCTGGATCAGCTACCAGAATATGGACGAAGCCACCGAGCGCGAGCACATGCGCATCGGCATGGAGATCATCACGCAGATGACCGGGCAGCGGCCTCTGGGCTGGTACACCGGGCGCGACAGCCCCAACACCCACCGGCTGGTGGCCGACTATGGCGGGTTTGAGTACGACAGCGACTACTACGGCGACGACTTGCCATTCTGGATGCCAGTCCAAAAGACCAATGGCGACGTGGCGCAGCAGCTCATCGTGCCTTACACGCTGGACACCAACGACATGCGGTTTTCATCGGCGCAAGGGTTCGCCCAGGGCGACGATTTTTTCACCTACCTGCGCGACAGCTTTGACGTGCTGTACGTCGAGGGCGACCCCCAAGGCCTCAATGCACCCAAGATGCTCAACATCGGCATGCATTGCCGCCTGCTGGGTCGGCCTGGCCGGCTGAAGTCATTGCAGAACTTCCTTGATCATGTGCAGGGCCATAGCGACGTGTGGATTTGCCGGCGCGTCGATATCGCACGGCATTGGCGGCAGGCCCATCCCCATCCTTGACAGAGTTCTGATCCAATAGCCCGCGAAATCCGGCGCGCAAGCCCCAATGGAATTGGACCCAATACTCAGCCCAGCAGGTCAAAAAGCGTGCGCGCAATGACCTTGGTGGCGCGGCGCAAGTCGGCCAGATCAATATGCTCGTCGGCGCGTTTGGCGTTGCTCTCCAACACCGTGCGCGGGCCACAGCCATACAACACAGCCGGAATGCCGCGCTCAGAAAACAGCCGCGCGTCGGTGTACAACGGTGTGCCCGACGCTTCAATCGGCTCACCGAAAACTTCACTGGCGTGGCGACACAGCGGCTCTACCAGCGATTGATTGCCCGCCAGTGGTTTGAGTGCGTTGGCCAGCAACAACCGTTTGATGTCCACTTTGATTCCGGGTAAACCGGCCACCACGTCCTGGATCACCTGGCGCAGCGTGCCTTCAACCAGAGCCGGATCTTCCTCGGGGATCATGCGCCGGTCCAGCTTCAGCGTCACTTTGCCGGGCACCACATTGGTGTTGGTACCGCCCTGGATCAGTCCGATGTTCAGGTAAGGATGCGTGATGCCCTTGACCTGGCTCGTCACCTGTTTGTAAAGCAAGTTCTGGTGGTACAGGGCATTCAAGATCAAAGTGGCCGCCTGGAGTGCATCGACTGCCGTGTCGGGCACCGCCGCATGACCCATCTTGCCGTGCACTGTGACTTCCATTTGCAGGCAGCCGTTGTGGCCGGTGATCACCTGGTAGCTGAAGCCGGCGGCAATCAGCAAATCTGGTTTGGCCAAGCCCTTTTGCAACAGCCAACCGGGGCCAAGCTCACCACCGAATTCCTCGTCGTAAGTGAAGTACAACTCAACGCTCCCGTGAAGTGCAAGTTGTGCTGACGCAGTCACAGATTCGATGGCGCGTGTGGCAAAGGCAAATGTCGCAAAGTCGCACTTGCTGACCGCCGCAGCCCTGCTGTAAAGCTTGCCATCCACCACTTCACCGCCGTAGGGATCGTGTGTCCAGCCCTCGCCGGGTGGGACGACGTCGCCATGGGCATTGAGCCCAATCGTCCTGCCCGCTGCGTACTTGCGTCGCACGACCAGATTGGTGATGGA
>JANOMD010000226.1:0-2712 GCA_031420135.1 Rhodoferax sp.
TATCGATTGTCCAAAACCCACTCAACCATCGGCCAAGCCATCACCGGAAATCCGGGAACAAAGTGAACTGTGCCGACGCTAAACCCTGCAATCTTGTTATACGGATTCGGAATGATGTCGGCCCCGACCGGAAACACGCCCATGTTCAGACGATGGATGTTGTCGGGCCGATCCGGCTCATAAATGGTGCCTTGCTCGCGCGCGGTGTCCTGCATGCGCTCGCGGATCAACGCTTCGGCCTGCGGGTGCAAGGCAAGCGGTACACCTAAGGCTCGCGCCGCGCACTGGCGGGTGTGGTCGTCGGGCGTGGCACCAATGCCACCGGTTGCGAACACGATGTTGCCCGAGGCAAAGGCGCGCTTCAAGGCTTCGGTGATGCGCTCTGGCGAATCGCCCACGTACTCGGCATAGTCCAACTGCAAGCCGCGTGCCGCCAGCAGTTCGATCACTTTGGGCAGGTGTTTGTCGGCGCGTTTGCCAGAGAGAATTTCATCACCAATGATGATCAGGCCGAAAGATTTTTTCATGGAGATTTGGGAGGAAAAGTGAAGCTACTCGATGGCGTGGCGGGCGGGCCAATTGCCGTACCCGGTATGTCAATAATGTCGCCCTGCGGGATGACTTTCACCTCGGGCGGGGCGCGTCTGTCAACGGCAGGCATCACGCTTTTCTGCAAACGAAGCTGCTGCAGCGCCGATAGCGTGAAATGCGCAAACCACAGCGACGAAAAAGCAAACACCAGCGTGTAAATCCAGATCGCAATCGGCACCAGCACAGGTGCCATGGCGATGAACATCGCCCCCGATGCCCACAGGATGCTCGGTGCCGCCCCCAAGTAACCGCTGATGATGCCAATTGCCAGCAGGCTGCCCCGATGCTCCTTGAAAATCGTCTTGCGCTCTTCGGCGCTGGCGTGATCCACCAGCGAGTCATACGACATCACGCGGTAGGTGAGCCAGCCCCAAATCAGCGGCGGCAGGATCAAAATAAGCGGCGGAATGAACCACAGCGGAATTGAAATGAACAACGCTATGACAGCAAGCAGCGTGGAGCCCAGTGACCACGCCACACTGGTCACCATCGAGCCGCCTTTTTTGCGCTCCAGCGTAGAGAAACGCCGTTCGGCCACCAGGGCCACCATGGCCGGCGTCATCAGCCAGGCGACAAACAGCAGCGACAAAATCACGATCAGGGGCAACGCAAACACCAGCACAACCACCGGTGCCAGAACGCTGCGCAGTTGGCTCAGCCCCAGCCCCTCAAGCCAGTTGACCAGGGTGTTGACCAGCACCACACTTT
Organism: Rhodoferax sp.; assembly: GCA_031420135.1. Lineage (GTDB taxonomy): Bacteria > Pseudomonadota > Gammaproteobacteria > Burkholderiales > Burkholderiaceae_C > JANYCG01. The sequence continues at coordinate 1,300 of JANOMD010000226.1, forward strand.
CCAGATGGGTCCGCACAAACTCCATGGCGCTGTCCCAATAGAAATAGCCAAGCCCCAGAGAAATCGCAGCCATGATGATCAGCGGCAGGATCGACAGCGCAATCACGCGCGGGTGCATGCAATACATGGCGGCGCGCCAGAAGGAGTCCAGAAGCTTGCTCATGGGTTACAGCATAACCGTTGGATGCCTGCGCACTCATGCCCTGCCGGCCAACCTTTTCAAACCTAGCCACTGTTGCGACCAAAAGCCACGGCCATAGTCGCGCAAGCCATGGGGGCCGGGCTCAACCTGATCGCGCACACCGGTTGGGTCATAGCGATGCTCGAAATTGGCAGTGCCAAACAGCATGTCCCACCAAGGCAGCAGAACACCAAAATTATTCCCCCCGAGGGTGTTCCTGCCGCCAGATTCATGACCGATGCCAATGCTGTGGTGCAGCCGGTGAAAGCGAGGGCTGATCCACAGCCGCTCACCGACCTGCCCGAACCAGATCCGGACGTTGGCATGCTGGAAGCTTTCACTGAGCTGGGTGATCACCACAATTGCGACGAACTGCGACGGTGCGACACCGATTGCCTGGGCCACCAGCACCACCAGCAGGTCACGCAGCAGATCGTCCAGCAAGTGATTGCGGTTGTCGCTGAACATGGTCATCTGGCGCTGCGCGTGGTGCAGCGAATGCAGCCCCCACCACCATTCAAAGTTGTGTTGCCCCCGGTGAATCCAGTAGTCCAGAAAATCAATCACCACCAGGTACATGAGCAGGCTGACGATGCCTATATCAGTCACACCCGGCCAAACGGCATCCAGGTGAAACGTGCCCCAGCCGGCCACGCGCAGACTGCCAAAAATTGAATCGAACACCGGCTCAACCGCCAGAAACAGAAACAGGCGAAATAGCCCGAGCCGATGGACCAGGGTGTAGATCAGGTCAGTGCGCACGGTGGCGCGGTCGGTCACCGCCTCGACCGGTCGCCAGCGTTGCAGTGGGCCAATGACCACCAGCAGCAGCACCAGTTGCAGCACGCCCACCATCAGCCACAGCGTGGCGGTAAAACCATCTTCCAGCAGTCCACCCATCCCCAAGGCGAACATCAGCGGCTGAACCAGGGTCTCAAACAGCCATTGCTGGGCGGTGGAGAAGGCGTCGGTCACAGGCAGAAATGGAATTACTTGGCCTGGCTGGCAATCCAGTCCTTGTAGCCGGGGTGCTCGCGCAACGTCGCAAAGCAGAATCCTTTTTCCTTCAACCCGACCAGGAGCGGCTCCAGGACGGTAGGCGCCCATGGGTCTTTGCGCGACCAGATGCCCAAATGCGCAACCAGAATGTCGCCTGTCTTGATGTCGCGCAGGGCCTTCTTGAATAGACTGTCATTGCTGAATTTTTCGCTCGGCAGCTCGTCGCCCAAAAA
>JANOMD010000227.1:0-2282 GCA_031420135.1 Rhodoferax sp.
GTTCGTAGGGCGTGATTTTCATCGGCTTGCCCAGGCTTTTGCGCACGTCCTCCATCATCATGCCGGGTTGCACTTTGGCAAAATTGTCGGGCGTGAGCAACTGGCGCAGCGCGCTCATTTTGCCGTCCATGCCGATGGTGATGTGGTAATTTTTATGACCGGCGGGTTGGCGGTTGTATTCAAACGTGCGGCCACCGCCAGGGGCGTCCCACACCTTTTCAGGCTCACCAAAGCGGGCGCGCACATCGGCTTCGGTGGCGACGCCTTCCTCCAATTCGCTGATGCGCTGGGGGTCGCATCCCATCAAGCACAGCATTGCGGCAAGCAAACCCACGATCCAACGCCTTCTCAAAACCGCAGAACGAGCAAGAGCGAACATGGTGATCCCTGTAAAATTACCCTATGAGCTTCTCGATTATCTCCATCTTCCGCCGCCCGGACTACCGCTCCGAGGTCACCCAGTTCATTGACCAGATGAAACTTGACAATCCGTCGCTCGAATCAGAACAGATTGCCGGGCGCGCACTGTTGTGGGACAAGCCGGTTGACCGTGCCGCCTGGAGCGACTACCGCGCAGGTGAAGTGGCGCAAAAGCCGTATGTCTACCAGACCGATACCGATACCGAGTAATTGCCGGATGGGGTGGGTGACTTGACCGGTTTGTTGCGCTTAATAAACCCAATTTGGGTATATTGAGCGTCAGTTTGCGTGGTTTTGGCCATTTTTCCGATGATATAGGCCTTTAGCTCTCGTATTATATAAATAGTTTGCTATTTATAATATAGCAATCTCCAAACAAGCCAAACCCGCACATGACCGCCACCGTGACGCCCGACCTGCTGCCTGCGCCCGCCAATGCGGCTTTTGGCTTGCCGGATGTGGTCGACCAGGTTGCACTGGCGCGTCTGTACGGCGAGCCATTGTTTGCGATGCCGCAGGATTTGTACATTCCGCCGGACGCGCTCGAAGTCTTTTTGGAGGCATTTGAGGGCCCGCTGGATTTGCTGCTGTACCTGATCCGCAAGCAGAACTTCAATATTCTTGACATCCCGATGGCGGGCGTCACGCGCCAGTATCTGGTTTATGTCGAAGAAATCAAGTCACGCAACCTGGAGCTGGCGGCCGAGTATCTGCTGATGGCCGCCATGCTGATCGAGATCAAATCGCGCATGCTGCTGCCACCGCGCAAAGTAGCCGAAGGACAAGAGCCCGAAGATCCGCGCGCTGAGCTGGTGCGCCGCTTGCTTGAATACGAGCAGATGAAGCTGGCAGCCGCCAAGCTCAACGCCATGCCCCAGTTTGGCCGCGACTTTTTGAAGGCGCAGGTTTATATCGAACAGTCATTGCAGCCGCGCTTTCCCGAAGTGAGCGTGGCAGACCTGCAAGAGGCCTGGGCCGGCATCCTGAAACGCGCCAGGTTGGTACAGCACCACAAGATCACCCGTGAAGAACTGTCGGTGCGCGAGCACATGAGCATCGTGCTGCGCCACCTGCAGGGCAAAAAGTTCATCGAATTCGAAGCCCTGTTTGACCCCTCCAAAGGCATGCCGGTGCTGGTCGTCACCTTTCTGGCGCTGCTGGAACTGGCCAAGGAAATCCTGGTTGAAATCACCCAGGCCGAGGCGTTTGCGCCGATTTATGTGCGGTTGGCGTTTACGCCTTCGGCGTGAGTTAGGGTTGACCGGCTCTGTGACTGGAGAATCGCGCGTCCGGCGAATTCATTCCCCAACTCTGCCTTTCAACGCCGCCGTGCGTCATTAGCACTGACACCAAACTGTCACAAAAATAATCTGCCTGCGCTGCTAATTCAAGCGCACAATGAATTCACAACTTCAGGGATGATTATGAAAATAGCTTCTGTCACAAGCAATTTTTCTGCAATGGTCTTGCTGGCCCTGTGCACTCCTACGATGGCGCAGACCGATGCAACGCAAACACTGGACATTCAAACCAAGGGGCCGTATGCGCAGAGGCCTTTTGCCCGTGCCTCCGGTGCCCAGGTGGTGATGCAAAACGCTACCCCCCCCCGCAGTTCCGGGCAACTTCATTTCTGATCCCAAGACCGGCGAGACCAACGAGCTCATCGTCTTGCTTAACTACGACAGCAATGACCGCCTGAGCGCCCAGGCGAGCCGCGATTTGCTCGGCTTCCACCTTGGTCTGCGTGTAACCGTCCATGTGCCGGGCGGGAAGGGCTTCCGTTTCATCGGTGCCGTGATGGTTCTTGGCGGCATAGACGCCGAGGCTGCTCAGATGCACGAAGCGCGAGAGCGCCTGGCCGC
>JANOMD010000228.1:0-8719 GCA_031420135.1 Rhodoferax sp.
GCCCCCGACGCTGACACCGGTGAGACCCTCTCGCCCCTGGCCGCCTTCCTGACGCATGCGGCACTGGAGTCGGGCGACAACCAGGCCAAAGCCGGGCAAGACGCCGTTCAACTCATGACCGTGCATTCCAGCAAGGGCCTGGAGTTTGACTGTGTCTTCATTACCGGCATGGAAGAAGGCCTGTTCCCGCACGAAAATTCGATGAGTGACCGTGATGGCCTGGAAGAAGAGCGCCGGCTGATGTATGTGGCCATCACGCGGGCCCGCAAACGGCTGTACTTGAGTCACTCGCAAACGCGCATGCTGCATGGCCAGACCCGCTACAACCTGAAGAGTCGATTTTTTGACGAACTGCCCGAAGAGGCGCTGAAGTGGATCACGCCCAGGCAACCCAAATACGGGTTCGGACTGGGTGCTGGGTCCGCCAGGGAAGGTTCCTACGGCGCGAATTTGGCAGGTGGTTCAGCTTCTTCGGGTTCATCCGTTTCGGCAGTTCCGGCGCAAAAGGACACAGGGCACAACCTGCGCGCGAACATGAAAGTTTTTCACAACAAGTTTGGTGAGGGCACGGTCTTGCTGCTCGAAGGCGCGGGCAGCGATGCGCGTGCGCAGGTGAGTTTCCCGCGCCATGGCGTGAAATGGCTGGCGCTTGGCATTGCCAAACTCACACCGTTGCCATGACATTGCGCAGCGTGATTCCGTCCCGCGAATTGCAGAACAATTCGGGACTACCAGGCTAAAAACTGATTTATTTGCCAGGCATCTGGGCTGGATGCGGCTGTGCCGGTTGACCGTCTGCGTAGCCCAGGCCGTCGCGGGTGCCGCGCATGCCGGAAATCTGCCAGGCGGTGCGCTGGCTCACCAGCCGGGCGAGGTTTTCCAATTCTTCGTCGGTGTGGTTGAGGGCTTTGGCAGGTGTCAGGAAGCGGCCATTTTTTGGCTCCACCTCGCCCCAGAACGATTGGTGGTAGCTGGCCCGGCTCACGGCCTTGTGACCGCCTGCATCGACGTCCACCGTGCCATAGCAATTGCAGAAGTAGCTTCGGCCATTCTGGTTGGCGGGAATTTCGGTGTACACCCCCGTGCCGCGAATGCCAGCGGTCAGCGTCGGGGTGACAATCCGCCGGTTGCCGCCGCGCCCCCAGACGCTGGCCACGCCACCAGCGAGCAGGCGCAGAAGACTCACCGCTGTCAGCGTAGCGCCACGCTCGACGATCATGTTGGTGTTCTGCCGCAACTGAAAGGATGAGTTGCCCAGCACGAAGATCAGGGTGGAGCCGGGCCCGGTTTCCAGCTTGTCGCCAGTCTGGATGGTTTGCTGTGCCCGCAGGCGGTCGCCGTTGATGTAGGCGTCGCCGTTGAGCTCGACGATATTGCTGCGTGACTGCGCCTGTGCGCTGGCAAAGCCTCCCATGCCGGTCCAGGCGGCTGCGGCGGCAATGAAGCTGCGCCTTTGAAACCACGTTACCTCATCTTCGGTGCGACCTTGCAATTGGTGATGTGTCATACGGTGTCGCCGGAAGGGCTTTGCAGCCCGGGTTGATCGGTGGAGTCAAAGGTCGATTGAAACGTGAAATAGATCGACGTAAAGAACATGGCAGCCAGCAGCAGGGCCGCTGGAAACATGGCGGCTCCTGCGGCGTTGGGCCCGCCAATCAGTGCGGCCAGCGTGGTCACCGCCATGCCGGCGATGAGAAAAACGCCCATCCAGGTCAATCCAAAAACGGCATAGGCGCCAAAGTTGCGGGCGCACGCCAGAAAGCTGAAAAACAGGCTTTTGAGCGGCGCTACGCCATGCCAATGCACCAGCGCCGGAGCATGCCAGAACAACATGGACAGCGGCAGATACAACAGCATGCTGACCCACATGGCACCCTGAAAATCGCCCTGTGTCATGGTCTCGCGGGTCAGCGAGCCGCCCACCAGATAAAGCCGGGCAAACTTTCCACCGTCGAACAGTGCCGAGGCACCCATCACCAGCAGGAATCCGACCGCATACACAGCGCCAAGCACCAGCATGGCCTTCAACTGCTGCTGACCCGCCCGAAACGCCGTGATCAGGATGGAGGGCATCGGAAACTTGCCTTTGGTGGCCTCATGGGTTGCCGCCATCAAGCCCAGTGTGGCGGCGGGCAGGAGCGCCAGAGCCAGCAGGTTGCCCAGCAGCGGCACCATGCTCAGGACCGACATGGCGGCCATGAACATGAAGAACAGCCCGGCCAATGCCAGCGGTTGCTTGAAGAAGGTTTTGACGCCAAGTTTGACCCATTGGAAGCCCATTCTTGCGGGAACAATATTCAGTTTCATGGTGGAGTGGTGCAAGGTGCCGGGAGTTCGGTCAGGTTGGATTCTGCTTCACGGTTCGTGAAAGCCAAGGCGCATTGTGTGCGATATTTCACGCAAGCTGGTGGCGCAGCACGCGTTCGAAATGGGCTGGGTCGTGCGCCTTGAGCATGCTGGCCTCGCGCGGAAGGTGCAAGTCCCACAGTCGCGAAATCCAGAAGCGCAGCGCCGCGCCGCGCCGCATGGCGGGCATGCTTTGGCGCTCGGCGGTGGCCAGTGGGCGCACAGATTCATAAGCCGTCAACAGGGCGGCGCTGCGGGTGGCGTCTGGCGCGCCGCTGGCCAGGTCAATGCACCAGTCGTTCAGGCAGACGGCCAGGTCGAACACCCAAGTGTCGACGCCGGCGAAGTAGAAGTCGAACAGGCCGGTCATTTCGGGCGCGGGAGCAGGCGCATCGGGGGCATCTTGCGGGGTCGCAAACATGACGTTGTCCCGAAACAGATCGGCATGAATTGCGCCACGTGGCAAGGCAGCGTAGCGGGGCGATGACGCAATGTGATTCTGGTAGGCCAGCTCTCCCAGAATCAGGCTGGTTTGATTCTCATCCAGAAACGGCAAGATCACGGGCACCGTTTTGTTCCACCAGTCCAGGCCGCGCAGGTTGGGCTGGTGCAGGTCGAAATCGCGCCCGACCAAGTGCATTTTGGCAAGCCAGCGGCCTAGCGCTTCGCAATGCGCGGCGGTTGGAGCCAGCTCGCTTTTGCCACGCAGTCTGTTGACCACAGTGGCCGGTTTGCCGTTCACGCTGTATAGCAGATCGCCATTGTTGTCGGCCGCTGGCTCTGGCACGGGAATGCCGCGCAAGGCCAGGTGCTTCATCAAGCGCAAGTAGAAAGGCAACTGGCTGGCGGTCAGACGCTCAAACAGGGTCAAAACAAACGCGCCGATGTCGGTGGTTACAAAGTAGTTGGTGTTTTCAATGCCGCCCGCGCAGCCTTCCATGGATTGGAGTTGGCCCAACTGGAGGCGTTGCAACAGGCTGCTGGCCTCATCAAACGAGACTTGTGTATAAACCGCCATCGATCAACGCTTAGAAACCCAGAATTTTCCAGGTGCGCGCGCCGCTGGTGGACAGGATGTGGGTGGGAGTTGCGATGTGCATGGCTTTATTGTAGAGCGACGCTACCGGCCCGCCCAAACCCGCGCTTCGAAGGCAAAATGCGGTCATGACCGATGCCACCCCAACCTCCTACACCACCGCCAACACCCACGCCGCCACTGCCCAGCCACCCAAAACCCTGCTGCTGGTCGATGGCTCCAGCTACCTGTACCGCGCCTTTCACGCCATGCCTGATTTGCGCGTGGTACCCGGCGACGCGACCAGCCAACCGACCGGCGCCATCCGCGGCATGGTCAACATGATGCAAAGCCTGCGCAAAGAGGTTCGGGCCGACTACGCAGCCTGTGTTTTTGACGCCAAAGGCCCGACCTTCCGCGACGCGATCTACCCCCAATACAAAGCCCAGCGCTCGCCCATGCCGGATGATTTGCGCGCCCAGATCGAGCCGATTCACGAGGTGGTGCGCCTCCTGGGTTGGCCGGTGTTCAGCGTTGGCGGTGTCGAGGCCGATGACGTGATTGGCACGCTGGCCTCAATCGCCGCAGGCCAGGGCATTGCAGTGGTGATCTCCAGTGGCGACAAGGACCTGGCACAACTGGTCAACCAGCACATCACCATGATCGACACGATGAACGGCAAGCGGCGCGATCTGGCAGGGGTTGAGGCCGAGTTTGGTGTGCCTGCGCGGCTGATGGTGGACTATCAGATATTGGTGGGTGATGCCGTGGACAACGTGCCAGGGGTCGAAAAAGTAGGGCCAAAGACCGCCGCCAAGTGGCTTCAGGAGTATGGTTCGCTGGAGGCGGTGGTCGCCAATGCGGCCAGCATCAAAGGCGTCGTCGGCGAGAACCTGCGCAAGGCCATTGACTGGTTGCCGACCGGGCGGGCGCTGTTGACCATCAAGACCGATTGCGACCTGGCCGATCACATCAGCGGATTGCCGGGGCTGGAATCGATTGCGTTCGCCGTCCAGGACCCGGCTTCGTTGAAAGCGTTTTACGAAAAATTCGGCTTCAAGGGGTTGGCCAAAAGCGTCACGGCGTTGGCCGATGCGGCGTCTGGCCAGACCGCGCCCGCTACCGGAAAATCCAGATCCGATCCAGGCCTGTTCGACGCGCCTGATGAAGCCACAGCACCGGTTACCTCCAAAGCCGGCACGCTGAACTACGACACGCTGCTGACCTGGGCGCAGTTCGACCATTGGCTGGCCCTGGTACAGGCTGCCGACCTGGTCGCGCTGGACACCGAGACCACCTCGCTGGACGAAATGCGCGCCGAAATCGTCGGCATCAGCTTCAGCGTCAAACCCGGTGAGGCCGCTTACATCCCGCTCACGCACGATTACCCCGGCGCGCCCGCGCAGTTGCCGCGCGACGAGGTGCTGGCCCGGCTCAAGCCGTGGCTGGAAGATGGATCGCGAAAGAAGCTCGGCCAGCACGTCAAATACGACCGCCATGTGTTCGCCAACCACGGCATCGAAGTGCAGGGTTACGCGCACGACACCATGCTGCAAAGTTATGTGCTGGAGGTGAACAAGCCGCATGGCCTCTCCAGCCTGGCGCTGCGCCACGTCGGGCGCGGCGGCATCAGCTTTGAAGACTTGTGTGGCAAGGGCGCGCACCAGATCACCTTCAACCAGGTGGACGTGGCCAAGGCAGCCGAGTATTCGTGTGAAGATTCTGACCAGACACTGGATGTGCACCTGGCGCTGTGGCCGCAACTGCAAATCAACGACAAGCTGCGTGCGGTCTATGAGCTGGAGATCGCCAGTAGCGAAACGCTGTACCGCATTGAGCGCAACGGCGTGCTGATTGACGCGCCGATGCTGGCCGCGCAAAGCCACGCGTTGGGCCAGCGCATGATGAAGCTCGAAGAAGAAGCCCACGCGCTGGCCGGCCAGCCGTTCAACCTGAGTTCTCCCAAGCAGATTGGCGACATCTTCTTCACCAAATTGGGCCTGCCCATCGTCAAAAAAACCGCCACTGGCGCGCCCAGCACCGACGAAGAAGTGCTGGAAAAATTGGCAGAAGACTTCCCCCTGCCGGCCAAAATCCTGGAGCACCGGGGCCTGGCCAAACTCAAGGGCACCTACACCGACAAGCTGGCGCAACTGGCGCTGCCGCGCACCGGCCGCGTGCACACCCACTACGCGCAGGCGGTGGCAGTCACCGGCCGTTTGAGCAGCAACGACCCGAACTTGCAGAACATCCCGATTCGCACCGCAGAAGGCCGCCGCGTGCGCGAGGCTTTTGTGGCAGCACCCGGTTGCGTGATTGCCAGCGCCGACTACAGCCAGATTGAGCTGCGCATCATGGCGCACATCAGTGGCGACGAGTCGCTGTTGAAGGCCTTTCATGCCGGGCTGGACGTGCACCGCGCCACCGCGTCCGAGGTGTTTGGCGTGCCGGTGGAGCAAGTCTCATCTGAGCAGCGCCGCTATGCCAAAACCATCAACTTTGGCTTGATTTACGGCATGAGCGCCTACGGCCTGGCCCGGTCTTTGAGCATTGACAACACGGCCGCCAAAAACTTTGTTGACAAATACTTTGCGCGCTACCCGGGCGTGAAGCGGTACATGGATGAAACCCGCCTCTCGGCCAAATCAAAGGGCTATGTTGAAACTGTGATGGGGCGGCGTTTGTATTTGTCCGAGATCAATTCCCCGAACGGCCCGCGTCGCGCCGGTGCCGAGCGTGCCGCCATCAACGCGCCCATGCAGGGCACAGCGGCGGACCTCATCAAGCTCAGCATGGTGGCGGTGCAAAACACGCTTGACGCTCAAAAGCGCGCGACCAGGATGATCATGCAGGTGCATGACGAGCTGGTGTTTGAGGTGCCGTTGGCTGAGGTTGATTGGCTCAAAGTCGAGATTCCGCGTTTGATGGCAGGGGTAGCACAGCTCAAAGTGCCGCTGCTGGCGGAAGTGGGTGTGGGGCCGAATTGGGATAAAGCGCATTGACGCCCACCCAACCTCATCAACGCTCGCGTTGGGCAAGGCGCACTGACATGTCCGCGCTATCGTGCGGACAGACTGCAAAAGGGGTGTCAATATACCCAAATCGGGTTTTTTAGATGCTTAAAGTGTCTTTTTTGAACAAAAAGTCAGTCTAATTTGCCTTTAGCTCTCGTATTTATTAGATAATTTGCTATTTTAATGGTAGCAATGTAGATTCAGCCCATTCATGCGCGCTTCTCCTTTGGGATGGCGTAGGTGCCAACAACGTGGGCTACGGGCGCATCATCGCCGTCTGAATACAGCGTGACTTCGCCGACCGCCAGCGTCTTGCCCAGTTTCAGAAGTTTGCAAACGCCCAGAATGGCTTTGTCGGCAGACGGCCTTCGCAGGAAGTTGATGGTCAGGCTGGCGGTCACCGCCATGGGCACGATGCCGATCTCTCCCAGAATTGCCACGTAAAGCGCCACGTCAGCCACTTCCATGAGGACCGGACCGGCCACGCTGCCGCCGGGGCGAAGCTGTTCGATGCCGATCTCGTGTTTGATCGTGGCGGCGTTGCCACCCACGCTGTGCACGATGCACTTGGACTGGGGGAATTCCACCGCGAGGAACGCAACGATTTCAGCTTTTGTCGCCATGAATTGCCCTGGTAATTTGAAGGATGAATGGGGCCATCACGGTTGGGGCGCGCCGACTTGCAGGCTGGGTGCAGCTTTCGCGAATGCTTCGAGCTTTTCGCAGTTGGCCATGATCCGCTGCACCGTCGGAATATTGGCGACCTCGATCTTGAAAACGCGCATCACCACCAGAATGCTGGCCAGGCAGATGTCGGCCAGGGTCGCGGTCTCGCCGTGGCAGAAGCTGCCGGTTTGCGCCTCGCTGGCCAGACGCTGCTCGAGGGCCTGCAGGCCGGTGGTGAACCATTGAATCTGCCAGGCGCGCCAGGCGGCGTCGTCAAACTTGGCCTCGGCCATCAGGTACTTTTTGACGCGCGGCGTGATCAACGGGTGGGTATCTGCGGCCAGCATGGCGGCCAGCGAGCGCACCCGGGCGCGGCCGTGCGGGTCAGCGGGCAACAGGGCCGGGCTGGGGTAGACCTCGTCCAGGAATTCGAGTATGGCGAGCGACTGGGTGATCGGCGTGCCCGGCTGGCCAGGCTGTGTGTCGATCAATGCCGGAATTGCGCCCATCGGGTTGATTTTCAAAAACGCCTCGCCGCGCTGCTCGCCCGCGTCCAGGTTCACGTTGCGTTCATGCGCCTGCACGCCCTTGAGGTTGAGGGCGACCCGCACGCGGTACGTGGCAGAGGTGCGCCAAAAGGAATAAAGCTCGAATCGTGCGGTGTTGGTCATGAGAACTCCGGGTATGAAGTGGTTGGGTGAAGTGAAGTTTGACGGGGATTGCAGGCTGATATATATTAGCATGTACAGACCCCTCAAACTTGAAGGAAATTGCACATGAGTTCCATGGTTTTAACCCAAGTCTATCTGGAGCCCGCGCAAAAGCAGGCGCTGACCAGCCAGGCCAAAAAATCGGGCCGCAAAGTCTCCGAGATCATGCGCGATGCGGTGGATGCAGCCATTGCCGGCGTGACACTTGAAGACATCAAGACGCTGGATGAAGGCACCCGGCGCGCGCAGGGCGACATCAATGCGATGCTGGTGCAGCTCAAGGAAAACACCAGCGAACACAGCGTGTTCATGCGCGAAATTTCAAAGCTTCAAAAAGCGGCGGCGCAGCTTGAAATGACGGGAGTAACCGGGAAAATCGGGAAGATTGGGAAGAAGGCATCAGTGTGAGCGTCCTGACTGATGTGATGGACCGCCTCACCGACATCTCGACCTTGCGCTCGCAGGTCAGCGAGCTGATCCAGCAACAGCGCGAAATGCGCAACATCATGCTCACCCAACAGCGCGAGTTGGCCGAAGTGCGCGGGCAGTTGAAGGCCTTGATTCAAATGCAAAGCGTTGCGCCGCGCAAGTGAGGCAACGCGGCTGGCGCAGGCTGCGCGGCCTGTCGGCCGGGTGAATAACCTCAGACGCCGAAAGGCATTGCCGTCCGCTAAGCTGCACGGTTCGGAATTTCAACCTTAGGAGACCTTATGCTAGACCGCGACCAGACCAACGACTTCAACGCCCTGCTGCCGGGCCAATCCACCGACGCAGGTGCCAGCCGCCGCACCGCGCTCAAAGTGGCGTTGGGCGTGGGCTATGCGGCCAGCGCGATGCCGATCATGGCGCAAACCGCCATCAAAACATCGGCAGAAGGCCTGAAAACCGGCGAGATCACCTACGAAGTCAACGGCTTCAAAGTGCCTGCGTACTACGCCATGCCCGCAGGCAAAACCAACTGCCCGGTG
>JANOMD010000229.1:0-3309 GCA_031420135.1 Rhodoferax sp.
CAACTGTTTTGGGACAAATCGATGTAGATACGCTCCGCTCACCCTAAAATTCAAAATTCAACAATATTCGGAGTTTGAGACACGCAACTTGACCACCCGGCCAGCGGCACTCTGAACAGCCTTCGATTATAGCGTTTTCCCAATTTTGCCAACCCACTCATTGCGAGTTCGTCGCCCATGACCCACATTCGAGCCAGCCGCGAGGCCGACCTGCCAGAAATTGAAGCCATCTATGCCCACCACGTCCTGACCGGAACCGGCACCTTTGAGATTGAACCACCGAGCCTTGACGAAATGACGGCGCGGCGCACCGATGTGCTGGCCAAAGGGCTGCCCTACCTTGTCGCCGCGCATTCCGAGACCGGGAAGGTTTTGGGCTACGCCTATTGCACCTGGTTCAAGCCGCGCCCGGCCTACCGCTTTTCAGCCGAGGACTCGGTCTATATCGCCGCTGATCTCCATGGCAAAGGACTGGGGCGCGCCTTGCTTGCAGAACTGATGGCGCAGGCCGAAAAGATCGGCGTGCGCAAGCTGATCGCCGTGATTGGCGACTCTGGCAATCACGCCTCCATCGGCGTGCATCGCAGTGTCGGGTTCAGCGATGTGGGGGTGCTCAAGTCCTGCGGCTGGAAGTTTGAGCGCTGGCTTGATGTCGTGCTGATGGAAAAGTCGCTGGGCCTGGGCGACGCGTTTGCCCCACACACGGGTGCCCCACAATAGGCCGATGATCAAAAACAAGACGGTCGCCGTCTGGCTGAGCTTTCTGGGTGGCCCGCTGGGCCTGCACCGCTTCTACCTCAAGGGCTTCATGGACCTGCTTGGCTGGGCACTTCCCGTCCCCACCGCCCTGGGCCTCTACGGCATCGAACGGATCAAGCAGTTTGGCCTGGACGATGGCTTAAGCTGGGTGCTGGTTCCGCTTTTGGGGTTTACCATCGCGGGCTGCGCGTTGACGGCGATTGTCTACGGGCTGATGGAACCGAAGCGATGGAACGCCAAATTCAACCCAAGCCAGCCCACCACCGCACCCGCAGGCAACACCCATTGGCTGACGATAGGCGCCGTCGTGCTGTCGCTGCTGGTGGGATCCACGGCGCTCCTCGCCAGCATTGCCTTCAGTTTTCAGAGCTACTTTGAATACCAGATCGAAGAGGCGCGCAAGATTTCGCAGTGAGCTGCGTCGATGGCCTGTTGACCCATTGACCTGTTGATCTGTTGACCTGTTGACCGATCAGCCAGTCGGCAAGGACAAAGTGCCGAAAAAAACTCATATCACCGGCAATATTAAATTATCCGTTAGAGTGCAAAAGACCGGCATTTTGACGAAAAAATTGGTCAAATAGCCCTGTAGCTCTCGTGTTATATATATTTATTGCTATGTAATTTTTATCATCAAAAAATCTGGGGACTGACCCAGTAAAAGACCATGGCCACAAAACCACTGGCCGGAATGGTGAAAATCCAGGCCCATACGATGTTGCCGGCCACTCCCCAACGCACCGCGCTGGCGCGTCTGGCCGAGCCGACGCCTACGATCGCGCCCGTGATGGTGTGCGTGGTCGAGACCGGAATACCCAGGCCGGTGGCGATGAACAGCGTGATGGCACCACCGGTTTCGGCGCAGAAGCCCCCAACTGGCTTGAGCTTGGTGATTTTTTGCCCCATGGTTTTTACGATGCGCCAGCCGCCAAACATCGTTCCCGCCGCAATGGCAATGTAGCAACTGACAATCGTCCACATCGGTGGAGATGTGTCCTGCGCCGCCACATAGCCAGTGGCAATCAAGAGCATCCAGATAATGCCGATGGTTTTTTGGGCATCATTGCCACCATGCCCCAGGCTGTAGGCGCCGGCTGAGACCAATTGCAGGCGGCGAAACTAGCTGTCAACGCGCGACGGTGTGGTTTTGCGGAAAATCCAGGCCACCAGCAGCAGCATCAAAGAGCCCAGCAGAAAACCCAGCAGCGGCGACACAAAAATGAACGCCACGGGAACTGCCGAATATTTTTAACCGGGTCCAGTTTGAACCGGCGTCTTGCTCAGCAGCTCTTGAATTCCACGTGCGCCCCTTCGGGCATCGGATACTGGTCCACATTGAGCGACATGCTGACCAGCGTGTAGTAGCTCATGGTGCCCATCAAATCCACCACGCCAGCCTCGCCAAACTGCGCCACCAGCGCGGCATAGGTGGCATCGCCCACGCGCCGGGTTTCGATCAATTCGTGGCAAAAAGCGAACACCGCCGCCTCTGGCGCCGCCAGGTCAACGGGCAGGCCGGTCGGCGCTTGCCCACCCAGAACCGAATCGACCAGCGCAACGGGCAAGCCGTTGTCAATGGCGATTTGGCGGTGCGCCCACCAGACAAATTCACAGCGCCAAAACCGCGCCACCATCAGAATGGCCAGTTCGTTGAGCCGCAGCGGCAGCGACGAGTTGAAGCGCGTGTGTGCGCCAAATTGCTGCGCCAGATTGCCCAGCTCGGGGCTGCGCAGCAGCACGTTGTACGGCCCCTGCATGGAGCCACGCTGGCCCGCCATCACGCTGTCCACCATGGCGAGCTGGGCCGCCGTCATGGTCTCCCACGTCAGCGGCTTGAAGCGCGTGCCGCGCAAATTAAGCGGGGTCCTGGGTTGATTCAAACGGGCGTCAGTCATGCAACCACCTCAATCAGCCGTGGCGCCAGAGGTCTTGACCACGGCTGCCCACTTGGCAATATCCGCATGCAGTATCGCGGTGAACTCCTGCGGTGTTGTGTCAAATGGCTCGGCACCCAAGGTGGCAAATCTGTCCATGACGTCCTTGTCTTCAAGAATTTTTTTGATGTCGGCATTGATCTGCCGCACGATGGCCGGCGGCGTGCCTTTGGGCGCAAACAGGCCAAACCAGGGGTTGATCACAAAGCCTGGGTAGCCGGATTCAGCAATCGTCGGAATGTCCTTGAACGCCTGCGCCCGCCTGGACCCCGTCACCGCCAGCCCCTTGACCGTGCCGGCCCGGATGTGCTGCGCCACCGACGGCAGGCTGGTAAACACCAACTGCGTCTGCCCGGCAATCAGGTCCGTCAGCGCTGGCGCGGCACCCTTGTACGGCACGTGCAGCATCTTGCTCTGGCTGGTGCTGCTGAACATTTCACCCAGCAAGTGGTTGACCGAGCCGTTGCCCGCCGAGCCGAAAGAAACGGGATTTTTTGCCGCATATGCCGCCAGCTCTTTCATGTTGCCCACCGGCAGCGCGGCGTTGGCGGCGGCGACAAAGGGCACATTGGCCAGCGTGGCCACGGCGGCAAAATCAGCCTCCGGGTCAAACGGC
>JANOMD010000230.1:0-1735 GCA_031420135.1 Rhodoferax sp.
CCAGCAGCGTGCCGTCTTCGTCGCGGTAAGACCAGCTTTCGCCACAGGCTTTCTTTTGGGCTTTGTGGTAGGTGCGAATGCGCGCCGCCGCCGCCTGAAGCGCGTCGCGCTGCTCTTGCGGGATGGCGTCAAAAGCCGCCTTGAAGTCGGCCTGCGTCAACTCCAGCGCCGCCAGACTGTCTGCCGCCAGCCCGTCAAAGCGCGCGGTGTAAGCCAGCACGGCGGCGTCGCCACGTTGCTTCACGTCTTGCAGGATGTCGGCCACGCGCTGTTCAATGGCGGCGTCAGCGTCGGCAGACCAGTGCAGCCGCGCCTTGAATTCAGAATCAAATGTGCTGCTGGCCGTTGATAAAAGTGCAGGAGTAGCTACTATATTCATAGTAATTTAACGGGTGGATCAGCCAGCCAAAAGTTCAAAGTGGGGTGGGGCAACGCCGCGCGGGTTATTGGCAGAATATCGGCGGGTTTGGGCGAGGCTACTGGCAGGCGCTAAACCGACGTTCTTGCCGCCACCGCCTGCGCGAACGCATCAATAATTTTACGCAGGGGTTCCTGCTTGAGTTTGAGTGCCGCCTGGTTTACCACCAGCCGCGCGCTGATGTCCATGATGTGCTCCACCTCCACCAGGTGGTTGGCCTTGAGCGTGTTGCCGGTAGACACCAAATCGACGATGGCATCGGCCAGACCCGTCAGCGGAGCCAGTTCCATGCTGCCATAGAGCTTGATCAGGTCCACGTGCACGCCCTTGGCCGCAAAAAACTCGCGCGCAATGGCGACGTATTTTGTGGCCACGCGCAGGCGGCTGCCCTGCTTGACAGCCGACGCGTAATCAAAATCTGCGCGCACTGCCACACTGATGCGGCACTTGGCAATCTGCAAATCCAGCGGCTGATAGAGACCCGCGCCGCTGGCGGCGCCTCCCCAGCCAGTTCCATGTTCGATCAAGGTGTCTTTGCCGGTGATGCCGATGTCTGCCCCGCCATACTCCACATAGGTGGGCACATCGGTTGCCCGCACCACCAGCACGCGCACGCCGGGCTGGCTGGTGGCCAGGATGAGTTTGCGGGATGTCTCCGGGTCTTCCAGCACGTCAATGCCTGCGGCTTTGAGCAGCGGCAGGGTTTCTTCAAAAATTCTGCCTTTTGACAGGGCCAGGGTAATCATGGGGGAGTCTCTTGTCCAAAACGATCAATCGGGGTCCTCCGATCAATTGGGGTCAGAGCCCAATTTCGTTCGTTGTCATTGCGCGCCGGAAACAGATTCGTCCTGAATTGGGATCTGACCCCAATTGCTCTTTGCCCACGCCGGAAGCTGGTTTCCACTCTCATTTCAGTCTTTCGATGTCCGCGCCGATGCCGCGCAGCTTGGCTTCCATCTGGTCATAGCCACGGTCCAGGTGGTAGATGCGGTCCACCACGGTGTCGCCGTCGGCCACCAGGCCGGCGATCACCAGGCTGGCCGAGGCGCGCAAGTCGGTCGCCATGACGCCGGCGCCGGTGAGGCGCGGCACGCCGCGCACCACCGCCGTGTTGCCGGAAATTTCGATATCCGCGCCGAGGCGCTGGATTTCCTGCACATGCATGAAGCGGTTCTCAAAAATGGTCTCGGTCACTTTGGCGGTGCCGTGCGAAATGCTGTTGAGCGCCATGAACTGGGCCTGCATGTCGGTCGGGAAGCCGGGGTATTCGGTGGTGCGGAAACTCTGGGCCGCCAGCCGGCCCTTGGAGTGCAGATG
>JANOMD010000231.1:0-5419 GCA_031420135.1 Rhodoferax sp.
GGCAGCACCACGCCGCGGCTGGCAAAGTAGAACGAAGTCGGCATCGCCTCGCTTTTGACGCTGCAGTTCTGCGCCACGCCCAACGTGCCGCTACCCGCTGCGGCCAGCCCTGGGTTGAGCGCGATGTGGTAAGTGCGCTCGGGGGTGACATGCGGCAAATACAGCATGCGTGGGTTGTCGCCCAGCACCCAGCGTGCGTCCAGCGGCCGGGCGCTGGCCTGCGCCTCGCCCTCGCTGGCTTTGAGCAGCTTGCCCCAGTCCTGCGAGCGCGCCAGCGGCTGGGTGAACATCACCGCCACCGCAGGCGCACCGTCAAACAGGCGCGCCTTGCAATCGACCCAGGCAAACGGCTGCTGGCTGCCAATTTCGACCTGGCTCGGAGACGCGCTGCCCGGTTGCCACTGCCTACCCGCCCAAAGCGCCGCAATCACGATCAGGATGGCCAAGGCGGCCAGAAGGAGGCGTATTTTTTTTGACATGGGAGCGCTGTTGAATCGACCGGGCGAGAGTACCGGCCAGTAGTGTAACGACGGGTGTTTGAACGTCCTGCATTGGTTTTAGCGCCCAAAAATCGACGCGCTGACGACAGCGCCCAGCCGCCGCCGGTGGGCGCTAATTTCGGGAAGGTCGCGGTTTGAGTTGATTCAGGGGCCCTTTGGCAGAGCGCGGCCGGGCGCGCTCGGGCGCTGATTGACGCCTGGGCCGGACCTGAAGGCTGACGGCTGACGGCTGACGGTTATGATCAATTTGGCGTTTTGCCACACACCCGCTACTCACCGCCCATGTTCGACAACCTGCCAACTTTCCTATTGCACTGGGCCATTACCGCGCTGTCGCTGTGGGTCGCCAGCCGGCTGTTTCAGGGGATCAAGTTTGCCGATGCCGGCTCGCTGGTGATATCAGCGCTGCTGCTGGGCTTTGCCAATGCCATCGTCAAACCGCTGCTGATCGTGCTGACGTTGCCGCTCACCTTTTTGACGTTTGGATTGTTTCTGCTGGTGATCAATGCCTTGATGATTCTGGGCGTGGCATGGCTGGTCAAGGGGTTCAAGGTGTCTAGCTTCTGGACGGCTTTGTTTGCCAGCCTCTTCATCTCGATTCTGAGCATTGCGATTGAAGCGTTTTTGCCCGGCAGCAGCCCCTCAGAGACGATCCAGATGCCGCGCAGCGGCGTTTGGCTTTAAGGGCGGCGGAGATAGCCACGCATGAGCAGGCTCTCGCTCACCCGCGACAAAATTTACCGCACCGTGGCGCGCCAACTGCATGGCTTGGTGCCGTGCTGGGTGTGTGGTGAACCGGTGCTGGCAGAGGAGGCGACGCTGGAGCACATCAAGCCCTTGAGCGAGGGCGGCAACAGCCACGCGGACAACCTGGCGATCAGCCACGGCGCCTGCAACCACCAGCGGCACATCAAGGCGGTCTCGGCATGACATCGGCTGGCAGATTTGATCTTCAAAAATGCTATACAATAAATAGCAAACTATCTATATAATACTAGAGCTAGAGTCATTTTTGACCGATATTTTTGGCAAAATACAGCGCCGGGAGCAATTTTTGGGCAGTTTTAATATCGCGGGCGATATTAAATTTCCCGCGATGACCCTGACCAAAAACTGCGGCCCTTAAGCGCGCAGCAACGCGGCAAGCCCCGGGCTGGCGCGCCACTGGCCGGTTTTCTCTACCGCCAGCACGTCCACCTGCCATCGCTGTGCCAGTTGCATCGCCCTTTGCGCATTGCCCATGAACATGACTTTAGTCAACGCATCGGCCAATGCACAACTGGGTGCCAGCACGGTCACGGACGCCAACGCGCGCGGCGAGTAACCGGTTGCCGGGTTGAAGATGTGATGGTGTACATCGTCTTGGCCAAACCGGTAGTGCGCGTCGCTTGAGGTGGCCACGGCCCGCCCGTCCAGCGCCAGCTTGGCCACGAGCGAGCCGGCTTTGCGCGGGTCTTCAATACCCAGCCGCCACGCGCTTGGGTTCGGGCTAAGGCTGGTGTTTTGGCCGGGACTTGGACCGGTGCTTTGACCGGTGCTGTTACCCAGGGCCGACCACTCTCCCGTGTCCAGCAGCGCATGCCGAATGCCGTGGGAGCGCAATGCCGCCTTGGCAAGGTCGCCCGCAAAGCCCTGGGCAATGCCGTTCAGCGTGAGCGCCATGCCGGTCTGCTTCAGGCGAATCTGGCGTGGCGTGACCTCGATGTTTTGCCAGCCAACGCGGGCGCGGGCGGCACCAATTTCGGCCTGCGTGGGCAGGCGGCCGGCTTGTTGCGCCGACTGCCACGCCAGCCAAAGCGGTTGCACCGTGGCATCAAATGCGCCCGCACTTTGCCGCGACACCCGCTGTGCAAGCTGCAAAACCCGTGCGAAATCCGGATGCGGATAGCGCAAAACGCCGTCACGGTTCAACTGGCTCAAAGCGCTTTGCGGGTCGAACAGGCTCATCAGCCGCTCAACATGGCGAATCTGTGCGACAGCGGCATCCAGACCCGCGTCAGCCTGCGCACCATCGGCATGGGCGGCACGAAGCGACAGCGTGGTACCCAGGCCCACCATGGCACGCTCACGCCAGACCAGCGCAGCGGGTTTCGCGCCCGCTGCCGCAGTCGCCAGGCCAGCCCCCAAGCAGATGCAGAGGCGCAGCCACTGGCGCCGCGTGGCGTTTGCAGGATTTGCGGCGTTGGACAGGGCATCAAACATGAACCGGCACCGGTTGAATCGGGATCACTTTGGGTGGCGCTTTGGCACCGGCTTTGCGTTTGCGAATCAGCGGCAAGCAGCGTTTGTCGTCCTGGTAGTCGGTGACGCAATCCAGGCACTGAAAGCACTCGTCGTAATCAATTTTGCCAACCGGTGTGATGGCTTGGTAGCCGCAGCCGTGGCGGCAGGTCTGGCACGGTGTGCCGCATTCGGCCCGCCGGGGTAGCCAGGCCCACTGGCGCAATTTGCCCAGCACCGCCAACGCCGCGCCCAACGGGCAGACATAGCGGCAATAACCGCGAAACACCAGCGCGCTCAGGGCCAGGCAGGCGACTGCCCAGGCGACATACGGCCAGTCGCGCTGAAACCCCATGCTGATCGAGGTTTTGAAGGGCTCAACTTCGACCAGCGTGTCGGCCCACGGCCCACCGATGGCCACGGCCACGCCAATCGCGGCCAGCACCACGTACTTGAGGTTTTTCAACACCGCATCCACCTTGCGGTGAAATTGCCGGGGCTTCAAACCCAGCGCTTTGGTCAGCATGCTCAACAATTCCTGAAACGCCCCAAACGGGCACAGCCAGCCGCAAAACGTGCCGCGCCCCCACACCAGCAGCGTGACGCCCACAAACGCCCACAACACCACCGCCATCGGGTCTGACAGCAGGAACTCGCCACTGCGCCCTTCAATCAAGGCGCTGGCCAGTGAGGTGATATTGACAATGGTGAGCTGCCCTTGCGCCGCCCAGCCCACAAACACCAGTGTGAACACCAGGTAAATAACGCGGTAGGTGGTTAACCGCTGCTGCGTGGCCGACAGCCACTTTTGGCAGAGCAGCGCCGCGGTCAGCACCAGCAGGCCCGCCAGCAAAATCGCCAGATCGCCCTGGCGCTGCTCCCACACGCGCAGCCAGGCCGGGGTTTCGACCACCGGCTGCCATTTGGCGACGTTGGGGATGTCGATGGCGTGTGTCCACTGCTTCTCCAGCCGCTGCTGCCCCGGCGGGGCGCTGGCACGCGACAGGTTGAACTCCAGCGTGATCGGGCGGGCCAAATCCAAGCCTTGCGTGGCGGCCTGGTCCGAGCTGCCGGCCTTGGCGGCATCGGTGGCAAACAGGCGCATGACCGCGTTGGCCCCAACGCCCGAGCGCTGGCCACTGACGCGCAGGCCGTGGGTGTAAGGCAGGGCCGTCAGTTCGAACCGCCTGCCGTTCTGCACCGCAACGACGCGTGCGATGCGCCCGCGGGCGGCGTCCTGGCTACCCACCACGGGGTAGCGGCTGCCATCCAGCACAGCAATCAAGGCACGGCCCGATTCACGCAAGGCGCGCACCTCGCGCCAGCCAGCGGCATCCAGCACATTGCGCCCGACGTACGGCAGACCGGGCAGCATCACCATCATGTCCAGCGCCAGGTTGTCGGGCTGCAAGCGGGCTTCGGCATCCTGGCCCTCTGCGGGGGTGCCATTGAAGCGCGCCTGCACCTCGCGGTTGCTGTGGCTCACGGGCTGAATCAGTTGGGCCACCACCAATTGGTTAAAGCCCATGCGTTCGAACTTGTCGTCGGGGCCTCGGCTCTGGGCACGCGGTTTGCCGGCACCGCTGACGGTTGGATTCACCGCCTCGTCGCCCAGGCGCGCGTAAGCCACCTGCGCGGCCGCCTCCATCACCGTGCGGTCCATCGCCATGGCTGACACGGTGCCTGCGGCCACGCCATGCAGCGTCGCCTTCTGGTCGTCAAATTCGCGCTTGGCTTTGGGCGTCAGCACCTGAATCTGGTGCGCCACCGTCAAGTCAATGTACTGCGCCGCAAAATCAGCCAGCAGCTTGTTGCGCGAAGCCTCCTGGAAAATCGGCTCGTTGTGGCTCAACAAGACCACGTTGAGGTACTTGCCCGCCGGGTTCATGACCACCATGATGTTGATCGGTTTGCCGCCATACCCGGCCACCGGCTCAATGTCAACGGTTTCAAACACGTAGGCATGCAGCGCGTTTCTCCCCTCCGCCGTCTGGTGGCGGTGAAACACCGGCCACACCGGCAGCGCCGTCAGTTGCTCGCCCACCGTCAATGAGTCGCCCATTTGAAGCTGCAATTGCGCGCGGGTGAGGGTGCCGGCCTGGGAATTGTGCGGCAGCAGCGCAAACAAGCAGACCACAAAAAGCCATGCCCACAGTACAAGCTTGGAGGACAGGAACACGCGCATAGTTGAAAAGATTCTGGCACAGGGCCGGGTTTCCGGCATGGCTGCCGGTGTGCAGTCCTGAGAATTTATGCGCCGCTTCAGTTGCGGGTAATTACCAATTGCCGCGCTTCTGCGAAGGCGATTTCAGGCCCGGTCAAGCTCGCGCGCCAAACAGGGCGGTGCCCACGCGCACCAGCGTGCTGCCAGATTGGATGGCCGCCTCCAGATCGGCGGTCATGCCCATTGAGAGTGTGTCGAGTGTCAAATAATTAACCTCAGAGTTAATTTTTGAAAAAATCGGCAGTTTTTTTGCATTTATTTGGTCAAAAAGACCTCTAGCTCTTGAAAACAATAGGGTTTGTGCTATTAATTCAGGATTAGGCTCAGGAATGCACATCAAGCCACGCAATCTGAGCCTGGGCAAGCTGGCCACGGCCTGCGCCAAGGCGGGCGCTTCCTGTGCTGACACACCCGATTTGTTGGCACCGCCATCCACGTTGACCTGAATGCACACCTGCAACGGCGCCAGGTGCGC
>JANOMD010000232.1:0-5122 GCA_031420135.1 Rhodoferax sp.
AAAAGCTGTTCGTACAGGCCCTGCAAATCCAGCGCCACGGGCAAACCGGGCCGTGGCAAATCATCTTTTTGCCACGGGGCGGCATGGTAATCACCCACCACCCATTGGCTAACCTGACCCCGATGGTGGTGGGCCGAGTCACTGGGGCGCTTGTAGGCCGCAACGGGTTGGCTGCGACCATCAAACCGCAAGACAAACAGAATGGGAAAAGGGATGGCCTTGTCGATGCACCGAAGCACAGCATGATTGACATCCGGCAGCTTCAAGGCAATTTCGAACACCTCGATCTCGGGCACGTCTGGCTTGGCGGGCAGATTGATGCTCTCGGGGGCCAGCTTGTAGGCCCATGTGATGCTCTCAACCTGCTCTACAAACTGCGCACGCAAGGCGGCGCTGGGCTTGGCGTGCGCGTAGATTTTGGCTTTGGCCACGGTCCGGGCCACTGCGGCCTGCGACGGCCAGGCGAACAACGCGACCGGCAATGTGCCCAAAGCGCCACTCATGGGGCTTGAATCACCAAAAAGCTGACCAGCTCGAAGTCTTCAATGCCGGTGAGGTTCTGGGTCAACGCGCTGGTTTTACCCGGCGAAAACAGGCCATCCACTTCCTGCTCCTGCTGGCGCTCAATCATGGAGTGAATGGCCTGATCCAGCAATGTGGAGTACACCATCATGTTGCGGCCATCGTCGGTAGCCGTGTTGAAGGGTTCGAACACGGCGGGCACCGGGTCAACCCGGCCTTTGCAGGCGGTGCGGGCCAGGTCCAACAGGCTTTTGACTTCGGTGTGGTCGGCAATCACCGTGCCGTCCATGCCGATATAGACGAGGTAGTACGGGTGGAGCCGGTTTTTCTGCGGGATGGTCACACCTGCCAAACCAGATGAAGCACTCAAAACGCGGTTACGCAGGGTAAAAATCACGCCAGGCAACAGGCCCTTTTCTACATTGGCGGGCACCACGGCATGCAAGCCATTGGGCAGGCGCGACAGGTCGCCATTGGCCTTGACGTAGTTCAGCAGGTCCATGCGGAAGTCGTTCAGCCCCAGGTCGGTAATGGACACCCCGGTTTTGAGGTCTTCCATCTCGATGACTTCTTCTTGCAGGCGACGCAACTGCTCCTTGCGGTAGGCCACGTCATTGGACTGGGCAGACAGCACGTTGTCATCGCCCGTGGCGGTTACGTCGGCAATCATCATGCGGCTTTCGACCCGCTCTTTCAGACGGATGTACTCATTCAGGCTGATATCCGGCCAGTAGTTGACCAACTGGATGCGCGCATTGGGTGAGCCAATGCGGTCCACGCGGCCAAAGCGCTGAATGATGCGCACCGGGTTCCAGTGAATGTCATAGTTGATGACGGTGTCGCAGTCCTGCAAGTTCTGGCCTTCGGAGATGCAATCGGTGCCGATCAGCACGTCAATCTCGCCCGGCTCGTGGGGCATGGTCAGTGTCTTTTCTTTGGCGCGTGGCGCAAAGAGCGTGAGCAGGGTTTGAAAATCCACACCCTGCCGGGGGTTGGCAGCCAAGCGCAGTGTGGTCTTGGGCTCGGCGGAACCGGTGACTTTGCCGGTATGGATGCCGTGTCTCTGGAGCAGGCCGGGGGCCAGGTTGTCGTACAGATAGTGGGCCGTGTCGGCAAAGGCGGTGAATATCAGCAGCTTGCGGTTGCCGGGATTGATGGGGTTGGCCAGCTTGTGCTCAATCTGGGCTTTGAGGTGTTCGAGTTTGGCGTCTTCTGCCGGGGTGATCTTGGCCATCTCCGCCAAAAGCGCTTCAATCACGCCCAAGTCGGCGCGCAGGTCGTGTTCCCAAGACGGCAGGTCCATGTCGCCCAGGTCAATCTTTACTTTG
The DNA here is from genome assembly GCA_031420135.1 of Rhodoferax sp. Classification (GTDB taxonomy): domain Bacteria; phylum Pseudomonadota; class Gammaproteobacteria; order Burkholderiales; family Burkholderiaceae_C; genus JANYCG01. The sequence continues at coordinate 1,851 of JANOMD010000232.1, forward strand.
CCGCCCGTGCTGTTCTCGCCTGTGTCATCAAAGTCGGGGAGCGTCTCGTCATCAAAATCAGCATCCTCAAACACCGATGCCTGGTCGGTGAACGTCACGGACTTGCCGGACTTCTTGTACGCGGTGATTTTGTCGAGTGCGTTTTGCTGCTTGCTTTGCAGGCTCTGCAAGGTGAGCCGGAAAGATGCGACCGAGCTTTCCAGACGTTTGAGCAAGTTGACGGTCATCAGTGCCTGCAAACTCCTTTCGCGGTCGGCTTGCTTGAGCTTGCCGCCGCCACTGGCCACTTCGGTGTCGTACATGTCTTCGTACTTCTTGATGCGGCTGGGCAGGATGAAGCCCACGGGCGCGTACACAGCCAGCTTCAACAGGCTTAACTGGTTGAAGATGTCGTTGAAGCCAATGACATCGGTGCGTTGGGTCAGCGGGCAGTGAAAAGACAGGGGTTTGAGGCGCTCGGGGAAGCTGCCAATATCCCTGGTGTCGTAAAACGTCTCGATGTGCTTGCGGGAGCGGGCGATGGTGACGCTGTCCAGCAGCTCGAAAAAGTCGAAGTCCAGCGCTTTCAGTACGGCGCTGGCGGTACGGTCATCCGGTGGCAACTTGGCCCAGTTGTTGAACACAGCCTGCGCACGGCGGAATATTTCGTCGATGTCTTTCTCGGTGCGCAGCTTGTCGCCCAGCAGCCCTGAATTGCCTTCATAGGCGAGGGCCAGTTGGTTGCGAAGGTCGTTAAAGCGGTTGTTGACCGGCGTGGCCGACAACATCAGCACCTTGGTTTTCACGCCTTGCTTGATGACTGAATTCATCAGCTTCTGGTAGCGCGTTTCCCGGTCTTTGAAGGCGTCGTTGTTGCGAAAGTTGTGCGACTCGTCAATCACCACCAGGTCGTAATTGCCCCAGTTGACCCGGTTCAGCGGCGTGCCAAAAGATTCGCCGCTGGTGCGCTGCAAATCGGTGTGGCACAGCACCTCGTAGTTGAAGCGGTCTTTGGCAAAGATGTTGGTCTTGAGGTTGCGGTTGTAGGTCAGCCAGTTGTCTGCGAGCTTCTTGGGGCACAGCACCAGCACCGAGCGGTTGCGCAGCTCGTAATATTTAATCACCGCCAGAGCCGTGAAGGTTTTGCCCAAGCCAACGCTGTCGGCCAGGATGCAGCCGTTGTAGGTTTCCAGCTTGTTGATGATGCCGGTGGCGGCATCACGCTGAAAGTTGAACAGCTTTTGCCACACCAGCGTGTCAAGGTAGCCCGTGCGGTCGTTAGGCAGCACGTCAACGCTGAGGTCTTCCAGAAACTCATTGAAGATGTTGTAGAGCATCAAGAAGTAGATGCGCTCGGGCGAATTCTCCTGATAGACCGACGCAATGTGCTCGCACACCAGGCTGGTCACGTCTTTGAGCTTGTCAGGATCAGCCCAAATCTGGTTGAACAGGCTTAGAAAAACGCCCGTATTGGCGGGCTCGTCGAACTTGTTGACGATGTTGGATACCGCGTTGCCGCGCTGGTAACCCAAATCCACAGCGGTAAAACCATGCAGGGGCATGTAAACAGCATTGGGCACCGAGGCGTTTGCAACGGCATGCACAACTGCAAACGCCTGCATGGGAGCCCCGCCACGGTTGGAGCGGAACTCGGCCTTGCGGCGTATCCAATCCGCGCACTCGCGCGCAATGGCGCGCTGGGTGAGCTTGTTTTTGAGCTGCACCTCGAATTCCGTGCCATAGAAACTGCGTTCGGTGCCGGATTTGGGAATATAGAACTCGCGTCGCTCTTTTTTGGCGGCATCGGTTACCTCTTCGGGCATGAACGATGGGGACGTGAAGATGAATTCAAACGATTCGACAGACTCCAACTCGCGCCTCAATGCCTCATAAGCGTAAATCGAGAAGCAGGAGGCGGCAATTTTGAGCCGCGCGCCTGGCTGAACGGACTGTTTGATGTCGTCACCCAGCAGGTCGTTGATGTTGTCGATGAGTTTCATGCTCTTTTTTGTGCCTCTCTGTAGGTGCATGTTACCCAAAGGGAGACCGAAGTGGCCCAATCAAACTACCCTACATCGACACGGTAGCGATGGCCGCATCTTGGCCCAGGGCGATGCGCTGGAGCCGATTACTTTGACGGTTTAGCGATCAGCACAACATCACCCAGGTAGGCCAGGCTGCTGCTCTGCGTGTTGTCGGAATCGGCGCCAATGACGATGGCGATAAGCGGTGGTGGCGTGGCAAACTCGTGCCCGAAAGCCTGCTTCAGGTCCGCAGCCAGATCGCGCTCGTGCAGTACCCACTGGCCCAGCTTTTGGTTGCCTGAATCCACCACCACAAAGCGCAGCCGTGCGGAATAGGCGTTGGGCAGTTGGGTGCCTACTGCCAGCTTCTGGTCCCACACGTAGCACAGCGTTGCACCTGGCAATTTTTCACCACTTACCGAACGCGCCATGCGCACGACATTGCGTTCCACGAATCCAAGCCTGTCCAGCGGCATGTCAAACATGGCGCACACCTTGACTGGCACATCGTCACCCTCTTTTGACCTGAGGTCAGCAGCGGCAATGCCCTGCTCCAGGCGCCAGCGCCAACTCAACAGGCTGCCGGGCTCCAACACCTGCGGCTTCAGTTCATGCAGCGCCGTGCCGTAAGACTTGTCGGTGGACAGTTTCAGTACCCGGTCATTGCCCAGCGTCGTCATTTCAAGCTGCGCCAGTGGCGCTTTGCCCTTGGGCAACCCAACCACCCGCCAAGGGGCGGGCAAGGCTTCGGATGCAGCTTTGGAAAACGGTTGCAGCAGAGGCGCCGCCTGCGCCATCACCAGCGCAGGCGCGTAGAGCAAGAGACTAGCGGCCCACGTCGTTAAGCGACCAGTCGTAATCGAGATTTGAGATGGGAACACTTTTGGCCCTTATTTTTTCGCGGTCAGCGGGTGCAGATGCGAGTTGGTCAGCGTATTTGGCGAACACATCTTCGAGCTTGGCAAAGCCTTTGTTGCCTTTTTCAAAGTCTTCACGGAACCACTTGAAGATGTTGCTCACCTCCAGCTTGCCGTCGGCGTAACGGTTGCGGGTGGGGTCACCCAAAAAGCGGCGCATACCGTCTTCGAGCTGTGCTTCCAACTTCGTAGCGGTGAACGCTTCTGTAAACAGAGCGGGGCAGCCAATGCTGGCGCAGTTGACGGCCACATGCACGCGCGGCTCGGCGTATTTGGGGCGAAGCTGCTCGTGCTCAATCCAGTCCAGATGGCGCTCTTCGCCCAACAGCGTGAAGAACTTCTTCTTCCAGGT
>JANOMD010000233.1:0-3024 GCA_031420135.1 Rhodoferax sp.
GCCTTTTTGTTGTCAGCAATGCGGGTGTTTTTGGGAGCAGCAGTGTCGGGTTTTTTGGCCATGGGGAGAAAGAGTGCGCTACAGGTGAGCGCAGGGTAAGCGCGGATGCGCGGAAACAGGTCAGAGGGTCCCATCAAGTTATTGAAAAGCGGCAACAGGGGCTTCCCAGAGGGTGATTGCACGGCTTGTCTACAATCTTGCCCGCTACCCCCATTCTATGAAAACCGTCAACAAGTCAGTCTTGATCTGGTACAGCCCGGAAGAAATGTACGCCCTGGTGACTGGCGTCGCGGATTACCCGAAATTTCTGCCGTGGTGCGACCATGCCAACGTGATGGTCAGTGATGAGGCAGGCATGACCGCCGAGGTCGGGATTTCTTTTGGCGGCATACGCCAGTCTTTCACCACACACAACGTGCACACAGCGGGTCGCCAGGTGGCCATGCGCCTGGTAGACGGGCCATTTTCCCGACTCGATGGCGCGTGGAAATTTGTGCCACTGGGCGACGGAACGCAGCGTGCGTGCCGGGTTGAATTCACGCTCAACTATCGCTTTGCCAACGCCACGCTGGCCAAGCTGGTTGGCCCCGTCTTTGACAAAATTGCGGGCAGCATGGTGGACGCGTTTGTCAAACGGGCCGGGCAGGTGTACGGCGCAGGGGTGACATGAGCATTCAGGTCGTGGTGGTTTACGCGCCAGGCCCGCGCAACGTGCGGGAGATTGCGCTCACACTGGCAGACGGCAGCACTGTGGGCGATGCGGTGGCAGCCAGTGAACTGCTGGCACCCGCTGCGTGCACTTTGGCCAACTTGCCGATGGGCATCTGGGGCCGCCCGGCTATGCCCACGCAGCCTTTGCGCGACCAAGACCGGGTGGAGGTTTACCGTCCCCTCAAAGTGGACCCAAAAATGGCGCGCCGGGCCCGGTTCGTCTCACAGGGTGCCAAAAAAGCAGGTTTGTTTGCAAAACTCCGCGCTGGAGCCAAAACCGGCTATTAAGGAAGTGCGGATTTATTCGTCGTGGATCCGTGGCGCTTGGGTTGGGATGGCCAGTTATGCACAGCTGGCATCAATGATGCTTTGCACCCGCTTGGTTTCAGCAGCGCGGGCTGCATCATCGAGGACTTCGCGCTCGCCTTTGGCATTGGTGCGCGCCATGCGCACGCCGGAGTCAAGGTTGGCTTTGGCCTGCTTGCCAAGCGCGCAATTTTCAACCTTGGCCTTGGTGATTTTTTCTTCGTCGGCGCGTCTCTTGGCGGCTTCTGCGTCGGCGGCCTGCTTCTTTTTCTCCACCAAGTCTTTGTCCACCCCTGACAGTTTGGGGACGCTGGATGCGGGCTGTGGCCCTGTAGCGGTTTGCGCCGCCCCCTGTGTTGCCTGTGCCGCCACTGCCACTGTCCCGTCGGCATTCAAGGGCGGTTCCGCCTTTGGGGCGGCCTTGGTCGTGCCGCCAGGGCGTTTGACGATGTTCTTGTCCAGCACATCGGCAGGCGGCGCGCGGTCGCTGTAGACCTTGCGGCCATCCTTGTCCAGCCATTGCCATTGCGCAGCCGCTGTCAGGGCGGCCAGGCAGGCAGCGCCCGCCAAAAGCCTGGGCAACAGTACTCTCAAAAGTGTTAGGTTCATGGGCATCTTGCGAGTTTAGCGCGCTAAACCGCTAAATTGCCTACGGATAAGCCCCGTTCGGCGGCTTGGTTCGCCCGTCCATCGCCCATTTGCAGCAGCTCCTGTGGTGGTGGCACGGGTACAATTTAGCGTTTGGGGTTTTGACATGCGCCTTCTCGGCAAAGCGCTCACCTTCGACGACGTGTTGTTGGTGCCAGCGTACTCCCAGGTCCTGCCCAAGGACACCCGCCTCGCTACCCGTTTTTCCCGAAACATTGCACTCAACCTGCCCCTTGTGTCTGCCGCGATGGACACGGTGACAGAAGCCCGCCTGGCGATCGCCAGCGCCCAGGACGGCGGCATCGGCATCGTCCACAAAAATCTCACGGCCCAAGAGCAGGCCGCGCAGGTGGCCAAGGTCAAGCGCTATGAATCTGGCGTGCTTCGCGACCCGGTGGTCATCACGCCCACGCACACGGTCCGCCAGGTGCTGGCACTTTCGGAGCAGCTGGGGATTTCAGGTTTTCCGGTTTGTGATGCGGGCAAGGTGGTGGGCATTGTCACGAGTCGCGACTTGAGGTTTGAGACCCGTTACGACGTTCCTGTCAGCCAGATCATGACGCCGCGTGAAAAACTGGTCACAGTGCAGGAAAGCGAGGGCACCACGCCTGCGCAGGCCAAAGCACTTTTGAACAAGCACAAACTGGAGCGCCTCCTGGTCGTCAACCCCGGGTTTGAACTCAAAGGCATCATCACGGTGAAAGACATCACCAAGCAAACCAGCTTCCCCAACGCCGCCCGCGACGCGCATGGCCAGTTGCGCGTGGGCGCAGCAGTCGGCGTGGGCGAGGGCACCGAAGAGCGCGTGGAGGCGCTGGTGCGCGCCGGGGTGGACGCGATTGTGGTGGACACCGCGCACGGCCACAGCCACGGCGTGATCGAGCGGGTGCGCTGGGTCAAAAAGAATTACCCGCAAATCGATGTTGTCGGTGGCAACATCGCCACGGGTGCGGCCGCGCTGGCGCTGGTTGAGGCGGGAGCGGACGCGGTGAAGGTCGGCATTGGCCCCGGCAGCATCTGCACCACGCGCATCGTGGCCGGTGTGGGCGTGCCGCAGATCATGGCGATCGACAGCGTCGCCACCGCGCTCAAAGGCACCGGCGTGCCGCTGATTGCCGATGGCGGCATTCGCTACAGCGGCGACATCGCCAAAGCGCTTGCCGCCGGTGCCAGCACGGTGATGATGGGCGGCATGTTTGCCGGCACTGAAGAGGCGCCGGGCGAGATCGTCCTGTTCCAGGGCCGCAGCTACAAGAGCTACCGCGGCATGGGCTCGATCGGCGCCATGCAGCAAGGCAGCGCCGACCGCTATTTCCAGGACAACACCGGCGCCAACCCGAACGCCGACAAGCTGGTGCC
>JANOMD010000234.1:0-11454 GCA_031420135.1 Rhodoferax sp.
TTCTCGCTGACGCCCGATCCGACGGCGACGACCACACCACAGGGCTCGTGACCGGCAATCACCAGCTTGCCCGTGCCGAGGCCCAGCCCGGCGGCCGCTGCACCAGCCGGCGCGCGGTAAAATTTCAGATCGCTTCCGCACATTCCAGATGCCTTGATCTCGAGGACGACCTCGCCCGGACCCGGAGTGGGATCTGGAAAGTCTTGCAACTCAAGCCGACGGTCTCCGGTAAACACGATTCCTTTCATTTCTGCATCTCCTGTCGCTGTGTAGATTGTGGATCTTGGTAATTGGGTTCTGGCCGTGATAGGAGAGGCGGACGGTCCGGGTAGCCGGTGATTTGGATGTAACAATAAAGTCCGACACCGTTCTTGGCTTCATCCCAGTAGCGCACCTTGTCGCCAGACTGCGGGCGTTCAACCTTAATCACTTTAGCACCAAAATCCTCAAGAAACATCGAGCACATCGGCGCGGCGAGGAAGTTCGATATGTCGACAACCTTAACGCCTGTAAGCGGGCGCGCGCCTGGTTTAGCTAGAGCAGTCAATTTATTGACCCGTCCAAGGATGAGCGGTGTTGGCATTGGCATGCCGCTACATCCTGCCGTAACTGTTTTGCTTTACTTGCGCTTGCCAGAGTAGATAGCCCATGAAGGGTGCTGTGCACCTCAAGTTCGTTCATCGATGTCTCCGTCGCTGCATTTGCGAAATTGAAGCTGCAACCATTGTGTTGCTGCACTTTAACCGGATGTCTCTGATCGACCTACAGTTTTTTTCAAGAGGAGGAGGAAATCTTTAGTCCTGACCAGCTACATTGTTGATCTCACCTCGTGGCCGCCACGAATGATCATTTTTTTAAGGTCTCGCATGTACGTCATCACTGTTCTTTTCAGCATCAAGCCCGAACATTCCCCGGAATTTTTGCAGGCGATAGTTGCCAATGCACGCACATCGGTGGCTGAAGAGTCGGGTTGCCGGCAATTTGATGTGTGTGTTTCAGATCGCAATTCAAACGATGTTTTCCTGTATGAGGTTTACGATTCAAAAGCAGCGTTTGACGCGCATCTGGCATCGGCGCATTTCCGCCAGTTCAGTGAATCCACGGCGGCATGGGTAACTGGCAAGGTCATTCAGGCATTTGAGAGAACCTACCCGCACAGTAGCAACTGATTGGTAGATTTCCAGTGGCCCAGCTAGCCGGCCGGACTCCGATGAAGCATTGGAACCTGAGCTGTTTATCGATCTACACAGAAAACGCGCATCGCATCACCAAGGACCTATCGAATATGACCCACGAACTCGCCAAAGAACTCGCCCCAACCGGAACCCTGCGCGCCGGGATCAATCTCAGCAATTACCTGCTGGTGACCGGAAAAAGTCCGTCCGGCGAGCCCGAGGGGGTCGCGCCGGACATGGCGCGGGCCATCGCCGAGCGCCTGGGCGTGAAGCTCAAGCTGGTGCCGTTCAAGACGCCGGGTGAACTGGCGGACGCGGCCGGGAGTGATGTCTGGGATATCGGGCTGATCGGCGCAGAGCCGGCACGGGCGGAAAAGATCACGTTCAGCGCCGCCTATGTCGAGATCGAGGCGACCTATCTGGTGCCAGCGGGCTCGGCACTGCAGACGGTCGAGGAGGTTGATCGTCCGGGGGTGCGGATCGCGGTGATGGCGCGCAGCGCTTATGACCTTTGGCTGGTGCGCAACATCAAGCACGCACAACTCGTGCGCGCGGATGGCGGTGACGCGGCCTTCGATCTATTCGTCAACGAGAAGCTGGAGGCGCTGGCCGGCCTCAGACCGGGGCTGTTGAGCGCTGTTGGAAAGCTGCCAGGCGCGCGAATTCTGGACGGGCAGTTCACCGCCGTGCAGCAGGCGGTCGGCACGGGAAAGGCGAACGCGGCGGGCGCGGCATTCCTGCAGCGCTTTGTGGAAGAGGCCAAGGCCTCCGGGTTCGTCGCCGAGCTGATCGCGCGCCATCACGTGCAGGGGCTGACGGTCGCGCTCCAGGCCGAATAACAAGCCAATGGCAAGTCTTTGCAACGACGGCATGGGGGTGAAAGCGCGCATTCATGTTTGCGTCCAGTGAAGTTATCCCGAGTTTGACCGCCCAACTGCGACACCCCGCAAGAACTCAGCAATACCTCCCCCCGCTTCCAGTCTGGCGGCCAGAAAACTGGCTTGCATGACATCACGTGCGGCTCCGAGGCTGGTTTGCAGGCTCGCCGCCTGCTGACGCAAACGCTGCATGCGCTTCTTGGGTAACACGTCTTGCAAGGCCTCGCTACCGTAACGCATTCGCTTGGCGAGAATGCGAACACGGTGCTGGCTCTCGAGGTTGACGATATTTTTGCGCGCGGCCTTCAACTGCTTGTGCAAACGGTCAATGCGTTGTCTGGCCCAACGGCGCAGGGGCACTTTCAGTTCAACCCCAACCTCCCTTGGCCCAGTCGGCGCCGACAACCCCTCAAGCCATTGCGTGGTCGCAAGCAGAGTGGCCCCGACCGCTGGCACTTGTAGTGCGTATCGCACCGATTTGCGCTGAAGAGCCGCAGCGAGCAGCATGGCCTGGATCATCGCTTCCCATTCCTGCGTACGTCGAGCGTCCCCTTGCGTGTAGGACTCGACTAACGGCGGCAAGGTGTCTGTCAATGCCACATCAAGGTCCCGCAGTTCGCCCAGCAGACCAAGAAGCGGGTCCAGTGCCTGCCAGGATGGAATCGCGTCATGCGCCAAGGCGGGTTTGAACAGCCGCAATGCACTTTTGAACCGCCGCCAACCGATGCGCCCCTGGTGTACCACCTCTGGATCATCCGAGCTGTTCATCGCGTTCAGGTTGGCGGTGAACTGGCAAAACATCTCGCGCAGTACACACCCGGCCGCCGCAGGCAACGACAGGTCAATGGCAAGTTTGGGAACTTGTGCAACCTGTGGAATATCCAGAGCATCGAGGGCCAGGGCATAGCCACGCTCAGCCTTGCTCATGCTCGCCGGCAGTACAGCGATGGTGCGGGCTATCTGCTTTGCCAGGTCGAACAACGCTTGCGGCTGGCCAGCCAGCAGTTCAAGCTCCAGTTCGCAAATGGGTGTGCTCTTCTCGCCCACCCGGATGTGTCCAATATCCAGCGCTACCTCGACCAGGCTGCGGTCACGCCGACGAACCGACCAGCTTGTCCTCTCAAAACTCGTCACAAAGCACGGAGCCAAAGTCCGAAAGACAGTGCCATCCGGGTCGATCCGTGACCACGGCGTAGCCTTGAGGACGTCCAGCGCAAGTTCTGCGCCGGGAACCGACGCTTCCCATTCGCCACGCTGACTCAACGCCGAGTCGGTGCGCCCGCCCGTCTTGAGGGTCTGTAGCCACTTCGGTTTCTCATCGCTGCCAACGCGCCGCAGCCGCAATGCAATGCGCTCCTGGCGCAGAAGTTGCTCGGGCGTGTCGTAGTAGACGTTGTGCAAATGATGGACGGTTGACTTGCGACGCGCCAACGGGGGCGTTCGAGCCAATTGATTCACCAGACTCGACGGATCGGACGTCGGCAGCGCCAGCTTGAGTTCGATTTCCTCTGTCCGACGGGTCAGAGCAACTGGCTTCATTGGATTGAGTCTCCGTGTTGAAATTCTAAAGACTAACCCGCGGCGACAGGCAAGCGCAACTCCAGGGTCGCCGCCGCGTGCTTTAAGGCCACGCCGTCCGCCGCAGCAATCGCCTCAACATCGGCCCAGTCAATCTTGCGGTAAATCGGCAGGTTAATCCGAAAGGCCGCGTCGGATGCGGTTGTGGCAGCCGGGTTTGACGCCTCTTGAAGTGCGATGGTCAGCACCATGTCTTGTCCCTCGCGCCTGGCCGTCAGCAGAAATTCTGCCGGCGACGGCGCTGCGTCGGTAAGGGCCAGCAGCCCAGCGACGAAAACACCGCGCACGTGATTCACCATGACTTCAGAACCCACACCCTCAGTCTGGTTGACGCTTTTGAATCCCCTGATGGAAAGCTCGGTCGCCACCAGGTGCAGGGCATCCAGAATCCCCTTTCCCAGCGGCACCTTCGCAGCCGTGTCTGGTGCAATCCAGCCGATCAAGTCCAGGTTTGACCGTGTCGCAGAGGTGGACAGCGTGCGGATATCGCTGCTTTTCTTGCACAGCGCGGTCAGGTCTGGCGTGGCCGCCTGAAGGCGTTTTTCAATAATTGCGGCCAACATGATGACGGGCTGAAATCCGCCTGCCATCTGGTGGCGAAGTGCGGGTTGCAGCCTGCGCAACAGTGCATACCGCGCAGACTCGGCGTTGCCGTTCGAATCAGGCGCAGCATCTTTCATCGGGCGTTTTCACCGGGTAGTTGGAAGCCTTCATGATACGACGGCGCTGGAACATTGGCAGCAACCAGCTGGGCCGGGACCGGGCTGAAGCATGTGTTGATGCGGCGACAGCGTACAGGGTCGGCCTACGCACGCCGGGCAGATGGCTTCACCTTGCGCGTGGCTGCTGGCTTCACCGCGGCCTTTGATGCGGCTTCGCCCTTCCCTGCGGGCGCCTTGCGCAGCTCCAGGCTCTTTGCCAGCAACGCCGTCAGGTCAACCACATTGGAGAAACTGGATGCGCCTGTGGCGTCTTCCAGTGGGGTTGCCTGTTCGGTCTTGCCTGCCTCTACTTTCTGCTTGATCAGAGCTTTGACAGCCGATCCAAAGCTGTCGGTGTAGGCTTCGGGGTTCCAGGGGACAGTCATGTCAGCAATCAGCTGTGCGGCCATTTTCAACTCAGCGGGCTTGAGGCCGGCAGAAGTTCTGCCCTGCGCCGGCAGGTTCAACTCATCGACCGGACGCATCTCTGTAGCCCACCGAATCGTGTTCAACATCAGTGCTGCGCCAGACGGTATGAGCGCTGCCAGGTGTTCCCTGGTGTGCATCACCACGCGGGCAATGCCGATCACACCGGCATCCCGCATGGCCTCGCGCAACAGGGCATAGACACGTTCACCCTTGCCAGACGGTTCCAGATAGTACGGACGCTCAAGAAGCACAAAGGCTATCTCGCTGGCCTTGACAAAACCCTCGATCTCGATGGTCTGGGTGCTCTTTGGAAATGCCGCCTTTATTTCATCATCACTGAGCACCACGTAGTCGCCATCGTCGAGTTTGACACCTTTGGCAATGTCCTCCTTGGCAATCTCCTTGCCGGTGCGCTTGTTGATGCGTTTGTAGCCCACCGGGTCCATTGAGCGTTTGTCCAGCCAGTCAAAATCAACACCCACTTCCTGCGAAGCCGGGTACAGGGCAACGGGCACGTGGACCAGCCCGAAGCTGATGGCGCCCTTCCAGATTGCTCTTGGCATAAATTCTCCTTAAAACGAGCTGGTTGGCGTGTAACGCATGGTCTTCATGGCAGCGCTGAGGGTTTGTGCGGCGGCTTTGTACCCCTTCCAGGGCAGATTGCCCTGATCCAGTCGTTGATGCGCCGTGCGCACATTCCAATGGTCCGCGCCACGAAGACTGTCAAGTTCGCTCCACGCCACCGGCACCGAAATGCCCAAGCCAGGCCGGGCCCGGGCCGACCAAGCGCACACGGTGGTAGCCGCAGCACCATTGCGCAAATAGTCGACAAAGGTTTTCCCGACGCGGTTCTTCGGGCCGCTCTTTGCCACGAAGCGCTGTGGAATGGTGCGGGCCAAGTGCAAAACCATCGCCTGCGAGAATCCTTTGACCGTGTCCCAACCGTGCACCCGTCTCAGCGGAAGCACAATGTGCAAGCCTTTGCCGCCGCTGGTCTTCAAGAATGCAGCCAGTCCGAGCTGCGTGAGAAATGCATGCACCAGGTGTGCCGCTTCCTGCACCTGGCGCCAAGGCACCCCTTCGCCCGGATCAAGGTCAAGCACCATCCGGTCTGGGCGGGCAAGCGAGGGCCGGCTGGCATTGACGGTGTGAATTTCAACCATATTCCATTGCGCTGCAGACAACAGACCCTGACTGCTGATCACCTCCATCAGCGCAGCATGGTCAACCGTGAGCGCCGGATCGAAGGCGCGGATTCCGGCCAGGGCATCAGTGTCGAGGTGCTTTTGAAAGAACAACTCCCCGCCCACGCCCGCGGGTGCGCGAACGAGCGACACCGGCCTGCCCTTCAGGTGATCCATCATCAATTCACCGACCAGTCCGTAGTAGCGCAGCAAGTCGATCTTGGTGGCGCCGGTGCTGGCATCAATGATGCGGTCGGGGTGCGTCACACGCAGTTTGTCTGGCAATGGTGATGCCGGTGGTCGGGCACTGCGCGGTGTGTGGGTGCGCGCCAGATTGATCGCCGTTTCCCGCATGATGAGCTTCGCCTCCTTGTCGGTCCGCAGGCTGTGAAAGACCCCATGGCGAATGCGCCCTGCGCTGGTCCATTCGCCAAATGACACCTCGGCCACGAGGGTCGGCTTCACCCAGTGCGGCTTGCCATCGATGGTCGAATTTTCGGCAAACGGGCTTCTGACCTGCGCCATGGCGTCAAGTTTCTTCTTGATGTCGTTCAGCGCTCGCTCGTTAAAACCAGTGCCGACGTTACCCACGTACTGCAGGCTATCCGTGCCATTGAACACACCCAGCAGCAGTGCACCAAAGCCGCTGCGCGAACCTTGCGGATCGGTAAAACCACCAATCACGAATTCCTGGCGCTGCCCACACTTGAGTTTCACCCAGTCTGTGGAGCGCCGCGAAACATAAGTCGAATCGCGCCGCTTGGCAACCAAACCTTCCAGCCCCAGTTTGCACGCAGACGTGATGAGGCTGACAGGGTCAGCGGCAAACTCTTCGCTGAAGCGCACGCGATCTGACGCGATGCCGGGTTCAGCGGCCTTCAGTATCTGATTCAATGTCACGCGCCGGGCGTCAAGCGGGCACGCGCGCAGGTCGTGCCCTGCGCAGTAAGGCAGGTCGAAGAGATACAGGACTATTTCTTGCGTTCGCCCGGATTCAAAGCAGGCCTGCAACGCGCCAAAATCCGGCAGACCATTTTTGTCCGGCATGACGACTTCGCCGTCGTACCAACCGGCGGGGAGCTTCATGCTGGCGATGGCTTGCTGCAACGACGCAAGTTTGGAGGTCCAATCACTGCCATTGCGGGTGTACAGCCTGATGTCCTTGGGACCTGCGCCAGCGATCCGTGTCAACAAGCGGTAGCCATCAAACTTGACTTCAAAAATCCATTCAAGCGGGTTATTTGGCACGCCTTGTGCCAAGGTGGCGAGCTGGGGTGTCAGTGCGGGCGGCAGTTCTGACTTGCGTGCGCCCAAAGGGACATCTGCCTTGCTTTGGGTGAGTCGGTCAGGAACGGCATGCGTCATCACGCTGTCTTCCAATTCGTCGACCACACTGAACTCGCTGGAAGGCCGGGCAAACGAGTCCTTTTCCTTGATCAGCAACCACGGCGGCGGCTTTTCGGACTTGCCACTCCCCTTGCTTTTGATCCGGATCAACGCCCACCTGCCGCGCAGCTTTTGCCCCCGCAGCTCAAACTTGAGATTACCCGCGTACAAGCCCGCAACGGCGTCGCCAATGGGTGTCCAAAGGCCCCTGTCCCAAACAATGACCTTGCCTGCCCCGTACTGCTTTGGGGGAATCGTTCCTTCAAAGCCGGCATAAGCCATCGGATGGTCCTCCACTTGAACCGCCATGCGTTTGTCCTTCGGGTCCAGGCTGGGACCCTTGGGTATGGCCCAACTCTTCAGCGTGCCGCCAAGCTCCAGGCGAAAGTCATAGTGCAGGTGGCCTGCCCAATGTTTTTGCACCACAAAACACAACTGCCCCTCACCCGCACCGCCACCCGCCCCGGTGGCGTTCGGCTCGGGTGTGCTGGAGAAATTCCTTTTGGCTGAATAGGCCTGTAACGATGAGGGGGAATGCATAGAGTTCGGCAACGCAAGTTACCAGCGTAAGGGGCTCCTTGCTCCTTGCCTTAAGCCATACGCGCAAAAGGCTGTAGGAAGAATCCCCGAAGAAAATTTTTCGCGCCACTTGCCCTGTGTGGTCCATCGCACAGATTGCGGGGACGTTCGAACCCACTATTCGAACGCACCGGATCAGCCACTTTCACTGAAGCGCAGATGGCTGACCTGGTGAACGGCCGTTGGTACGTCAACCTGCACACAGCCGCCAACCCGGGAGGTGAAATTCGGGGCCAGGTGGCGCTGAACCCTTGAAACGGTACCAGGTAATATACCTAATTTGGGTATGTTAAGCCTCTTTTTGATGGCTTTTTTCCGAAAAATCGGCCAAATTTCCCTCTAGCTCACGTATTTATTAAATAGTTTGCTATATATATAGTAGCATACTGATCTGCCAATTTAAACTGCCGAATTACCCTATTTGGCGTTTTGAATTGGGCGTCAAACCCCGCCCGAAGGCAATTCACCCATCGATCACGCGAACGTCCACCCGGCGCGCCTGGGCGGCGCGTCCACTGCCCAGGGACTTTTCGGGTTTTTGCAGCGCGATGCGCTGTTTGTCGATGCCCTGGCGCTCCAGCACGCCCGCCACGGCCTGCGCGCGCCTTCTGGCGAGTTCCGCATTGCGCGCCTGGTCGCCATAGCTGTCATGAAAACCTGCCACTGTCACCGTGGCGCTTGCATTCGCATTGAGGTATTTGACCACCCCCGCCAGGCTTCGGCCGACCGTTTTGGGCAGGCTGGCGTTGGCGCGCGGGAAAAAAATCTGGGCCACTGCGACCGGGGCCATCGCCGGGGCAGTCGTGGCGGTTTTGGCCTCCAGCGCCGTCAGCGGCTTTGCAGGCAGGCTGCCGATGGCGGCCTCGGATGCGGGTGCCAAGGCAGCAGTCGGCGCGGCGGCGGTGGCGGCCCCATCACCCGCAGCGCCAATGGGCGATGAACTCGAAGCGACTGGCGCTGGAGCCACAGAGGGGCCGGTTGCCTCTACCTGCGTCGCTGGGCTTGATGCAGCCGACGCTGCAGCCGATGCTGCGGACGAGGACGCCGCTGCTGTCACCGTGCCGGTTGACGCTGCGGATTTCGTGGGCGCATCGCCAGCGCCCGCCGTCAAGGCGCGCAAGGCAGGCCACGGCAGTTGGCTGGGGCTGCCCGGGCCGTAGCCCATCAGCCACGTGGCCAGCAGCGCCAGCGCCAGCAAGACCGCGACCCAGAGGTGCAGGCGGTCAAAGTGACGGTCGCAGAGGGGCTTTGTTGTGGTGTCAGTGGTCATGGGCGCGCGTCCTGGGTGGGGCGGTTAAACGTCTGCCTCGAGCACGTCCTGCAGCATGCGCAGTTCGCCCCATTGGTTGTTGGCCGCCAGACCGGCCTGGCGCGCCCAGGTGGATGGGTTAGCCGTGCCAAAGTCGCCACCGGCCTCATCCAGAACCGCCTGTAGGCGTAGGTTCGGCGTCTGTGCCAGCTCCCAAAACATGCGGATGCCCTGCGCCTTGAGCAGCGCGGCAATGCCGGTGTTGATACCCACAATCACTTCAAAATCGTCCATGCCCCGTACCGCATAGCCTGCCGCACCCGCAGCAGCGCGGTCAATCACGAGGTCCATCGCCCGGTCCATGATTTTTCCAGGCGGACGGATTGGCGCAAGGCCATTGGCATGCCCGATCGGCGCAACCAGCGGCTTTTCAACGTTGCGCTCAACCGGCCGCTCAACAACTTTTTCGACCATCCTTTCAACCACCGGCTCCACCGGACGATCTGGCACGGCTGCCAGGGCCACGACCCTGCCACGCCCCAATGTCGGACTTGCCAGCCAGCTTGCCGCCCAGCCGATCAGCCCGCCAAGCAACAGCCACCACCACCAAACGCCTGAATCAACCATGTCGTTTTCCTTCGCGAGGGAGCCGCCAGGCATTTTGGTCACGCCCTGACCGTGCCGGTTCAAGCCCCGCCCGGATGGTACTGTGCCTTTTCAAGTCGCACCAGAACGGCTGGGACCGATTGGTAACAAGTTCGCTCGGCAGGTCAATCTTCCGGGTCGATCACCCGGTCATGCTCGGGATCGTCCGGAATCATGGCCGGAATCGGGCCTTCGTCGGGTTCTACCGGCATCGGCGCACCGTCGGGTTCTTCTGGGTCGTCGATGGGACTGCGGTGGGCTTTGTGGCGGGAAGAATAGGGCATATTGCACTCCTTAAAACCCGATCATCGGCACGCGCCAATGCACCGTCAGTCAGACAATCGCCCGCCACGCTGTCAGTTTCGGCTGATACGCCAGACCAGTGAGATAAAACGCTTTATTCTTCCACTGCATAACAAAATTCAAAAAATGTAGTTTGAGATATATGCGCCAACCCCCAAACTCTGCACCTATGCACGACTTGGCGTTTGTTTTTGCGGGGTTTTTTGTCGGAGTGATCGTCGGGCTCACGGGCGTGGGCGGCGGTTCATTGATGACGCCGATCCTGATCTTCTTTTTTGGCGTGAAACCCTACATGGCGGTTGGCACCGACCTTCTGTTCGCCGCCTTCACCAAATTGGGCGGCACGGTCAAGCTGGCGCGAGCCAAGCTGGTGAACTGGCGCGTGGTGGCGCAGTTGTCGGCTGGCAGCATTCCGGCCGCACTGATCACTCTGTTCGTCCTGCGCCAGCTCGGCCCAGCCGACCCTGCCGTGCAGGGGCTGATGACGACCACCTTGGGCGGCGCGCTGTTGCTCACAGCAGCAGCTACGCTGTTCAAAGCACTGCGGCGCAACGCCGCACCCATCTCCATCAAGCCGGGCCAGGAGGCCCTGGCCGCCACGCCCCGCCATTGGAGCCTGCCGCTGGTGTTTGGCGCGCTGATTGGCACGCTGGTGACGCTGACCTCTGTGGGCGCAGGCGCCATCGGCGTGAGCGTGCTGCTGATCCTGTACCCGATGCTGCCGCTGTCACGCATTGTTGCTGCCGACATTGCCTACGCCGTGCCGTTAACCCTGGTCGCTGGCCTCGGCCACGCGTCGATGGGCTCGGTTGACTGGACGCTGCTGGCCAAGTTGCTGGCGGGCTCGCTGCCCGGCATCTGGGTCGGCTCACACTTGATGACGCGCACGCCCGAGCGCGTGATTCGCTCGCTGCTGTCCGTGTTGCTGGCCTATGCCGGCCTGAAACTCATTGCCCTTTAAATTTCCAACACCCATCCAGCCATGTACCAATACACAGACTTTGACCGCCAATTTGTCAAGAACCGTGCCGTGCAATACCGGGATCAGCTCGAGCGCAACCTGGCAGGCACGTTGGGCGACGAAGAATTCAAACCGCTGCGGCTGCAGAACGGCTGGTATTTGCAGCGCTTTGCACCGATGCTGCGGGTCGCGGTGCCCTACGGCGAGCTGTCCAGCCCGCAATTGCGTGTGTTGGCCAAAATCGCCCGCGACTTTGATAAAAAGAATCAAAACAACATTGATCTGGCCAACCCCGGCTTGAGCGACTTGAACTCACTGCCAAGCGGTGTGGGCCACTTCACGACCCGCCAGAACGTGCAGTACAACTGGATTCCGCTGGACAAATC
>JANOMD010000235.1:0-2436 GCA_031420135.1 Rhodoferax sp.
GGTGGTCGAGCACGACCCGGCGGTGATGCTGGCGGCCGACCGCATGATCGACATGGGCCCCGGCCCTGGCGAGCGCGGTGGGCAGATTGTTTTTGACGGCAGCACGCACGATCTGCGCAGTGCCGACACGCTCACCGGCGCGTACCTCGGCGGGCGCAAGCAGGTCAGCGTCGGCTTCAAGCGGCTGGTGGCCGACAACACGCCACGGCTCATTCTTGAGCGCGCCACCGAACACAACTTGAAAGAACTGACGATCGAGTTCCCGTTGCAGCGGCTGGTCTGCGTGACGGGTGTCAGCGGTTCGGGTAAATCGACCCTGATTCAAGACGTGCTGGCCCCCGCGTTGATGCGCTATTTTGGCAAGGCGACTGAAACACCCGGCGCGCATGGCCGCCTGTTGGGTGCCGATCATTTAAGCGAAGTGGTGTTTGTCGATCAATCACCGATCGGCAAAACGGCCCGTTCCAACCCGGCCAGCTACGTCGGCGCGTGGGATGCCATTCGCGAGATTTTTGCCAACGCCTACCTGGCCCGCCAGCGCGGCTACACCGCCAGCAAATTCAGCTTCAACAGTGGCGACGGGCGCTGCCCCACCTGCGGCGGCTCGGGCTTTGAGCACGTTGAGATGCAGTTTTTGAGCGATGTCTACCTGCGTTGCCCGGACTGCGACGGCAAGCGCTACCGCCCTGAAATTCTGGAAGTGATGATTGAGCGGCGCGATGCGCTAACGGCGCGGCTGGTCAGCCTGAACGTCGCGGACGTGCTGAACCTCACGGTGAGCGAGGCCGCGTTGGTGTTCGAGAAGGATCGCGATGTGATCCGCGCGCTACAGCCCATCGTCGATGTCGGGCTGGAGTATGTCAAGCTCGGTCAGCCGGTGCCCACACTCTCGGGCGGCGAGTCGCAGCGCCTCAAATTGGCGGGCTTCCTCGCGCAGGCAGCCAAAGCGGCAACCTCCAGTCGTCAGTCGGTGGCCACGCGCGGCACGCTCTTTATGTTTGACGAGCCGACCACCGGCCTGCACTTTGACGACATTGCCAAGCTGATGCGCGCCATGCGAAAGCTGCTCGATGCCGGGCATTCATTGATCGTGATCGAACATAACCTGGATGTGATTCGTGCCAGCGACTGGCTGATTGATCTTGGGCCGGAAGGCGGCGATGCCGGTGGCGAGCTGGTTGCCGTCGGCACGCCCGATGATGTCAAACTGCATCTCACATCGCACACTGGCAAGGCGCTGCGCGAGTATGAGCAGACGCTGGGGGTTGGGTCGCACATCGCTCAGGAGCCAAAAAAGAATTGGGGTCAGACCCCAATTTTTAATCCAACCACCGATTCCATTCAGATCATCAACGCCAAAGAGCACAACCTCAAATCCTTGAGCGTCAACATCCCACGCGGCAAATTCAGCGTCATCACCGGCGTCAGCGGCTCGGGCAAATCGACGCTGGCGTTTGACATTCTGTTCAACGAAGGCCAGCGCCGCTATCTGGAGTCACTCAACGCCTACGCCCGCAGCATCGTGCAGCCTGCGGGCAGGCCGGAAGTGGACGCGGTTTATGGCATTCCGCCCACCGTCGCCATTGAGCAGCGGCTCTCGCGCGGAGGGCGCAAATCGACTGTGGGCACCACCACCGAGGTCTGGCATTTCCTGCGCCTGCTCTACGTCAAGCTCGGCACGCAGCATTGCATTCACGATGGCGCAGCCGTCGCCCCGCAAACGCCTGACAGCATCGCCGCGCAACTGCTCAAAAGCTTTCGCGGCCAGCACATTGGTCTGCTCAGCCCGTTGGTAATGAACCGCAAAGGTGTTTACACCGAGCTGGCCGATTGGGCGCGCCCGCGCGGCTTCACTCACCTTCGGGTGGATGGCAACTTTTTACCGACGACGGGCTTCCCGCGCATTGACCGCTTCAAGGAGCACACCATTGAGCTGCCCGTGGCCAGCTTTGACGTGCTGCCAGAAAAAGAGCAGCGTTTGCGCGATGCGCTGGCCACGGCGCTGGTTCACGGCAAAGGCATTGTTCATGTGCTGAGCGACCTGGGCGGCCTGCACGCGGCGATGCAAGCGGGCGTATCGACCGACAGCATCGGCAAGCTCGATGCCTTTTCCACCAAGCGTGCCTGCCCGGTGTGCAGCACCAGTTACGCCGAGCTCGATCCACGCCTGTTCAGCTACAACAGCAAACACGGCTGGTGCCCAGACTGCGTGGGCACGGGGGTCAAGCTCACCAAAGAGCAGCGCAAGGTGTTTGATGATTCTGTTAAAGACGATGACAACAAGGGCCGCGAACAGACCTTTGCCGAGCCAGAAGTCGAAGACTTGGTCGATGCCGCCTGCCCCGCCTGCCACGGCACGCGCCTGAACGCGGTGGCGCGGGCGGTGAAGTTTGCGCAAGTCACCATCACCGACATCGCGCGCTTGAGCGTGACCGA